>JBBSIY010000023.1:0-19057 GCA_038257785.1 Lysobacterales bacterium | reverse complement strand
CCTCGGGGACCTGCTGCACGACACGTGGCTGAAGGCTCATCCGGACGCTAGCGACGCTGTATTGGCAAAAGAGCGCGGGCGATTCGCGAGCGCGCCCCTAATCGTCGCTGTGATCGGTCGCTTTACCGAGGGTCACAAGGTTCCGGTGTGCGAACAGCTCCTGTCTGCCGGGTGCGTCTGCTACTCGCTGCTGCTGGCCGCACACGCCGACGGCTTCGCCGCGCAATGGCTAACCGGATGGGCTGCCTACGACAAGGTCGTCGCTGGAACCCTCGGCCTTGCAGAAAATGAGACGGTCGTTGGTTTCATCCATATCGGAACGCCAAATGACCGCTTGCCAGATCGCGAGCGGCCCCCGCTCGACAGCCTGCTGAGCGAGTGGCACGGATGAATCGCCCCGCGCTCTATCTGGTCGATGCCAGCATTTACATATTTCGCGCGTGGCACTCGATGCCCGACGATTTTGTTGATCGCGACGCGCAACCCGTTAACGCCGTGCACGGCTTTGTCCGATTTCTGCTTGAACTCGTCGAGCGCGAGCATCCGCAGTACATTTCGGTGGCCTTTGATGAGTCGCTGGAAGGCTCGTTTCGCAACGAGGCGTATCCGGCCTATAAGGCCAACCGCGAAGCAGCGCCAGAATCTCTGAAAGCCCAATTCCGTCACTGCAAGGCGGTAACCGACGCACTGGGCATAGCCACGATGGTCGACTCGCGCTATGAGGCCGACGATTTAATCGGCACCTTGTTGGCGCGTCAGCGCAGCTGTGGCTTTCGTGGCGTGATCGTCTCGCCTGACAAAGATCTATCGCAGCTGCTGCAAGACGACGATGAGCAGTGGGACTACGCCCGCAATATTCGCTGGAAGGCAGATGGCGTGCCTAAGCGCATGGGCGTACGAGCGGACCAGGTCGCCGATTTTCTTGGGCTGTGTGGCGATGCGGTAGACAACATTCCAGGCGTGCCGGGCATCGGAGCCAAGACGGCTGCCGCGCTGCTTAATCACTTCAGCACCCTCGACGCACTGCTGGCGCGCGTCGAGGAGGTGCCGTTTCTACGGGTCCGCGGCGCGGCCAGTCACGCGGCGCGTCTGCGCGAACATCGCGAGCAAGCGCTGCTCTCACGCCAGCTGGCGACCGTTCACCTGCAGGCTCCCCTGCCGCCGCACCTGATCGACGGCAGCCGCAGCGGCGGCGACCGCAAAGCGCTCACGGCTCTGATGGAGCACCTGCGCTTCGGACCCATGACGCGGCGTCGAGCGCTAGATCAAGTGATCTAGCGTGATCGTTTGGCCTGACTGATCGAGTCCGATTTAGGCAGACCGATTACTTCTTTGCGGGCGGTTCGACTACTGGACGTTTAAGTAGCGCCGGCGGCTCGTTGCCAGTCGGCTTGCTGCCCGCCAGATCGCTGGCGAAGTTGGGATCGACCGAGAAGATGCGCGTTGCCTGCAGCGCGTCCGCTTTTCGAAGCAGACCAAATCGGTCGTACTCATTTTTCTGACTGTTCGCGATGAACAGTAGGCGATCCTCAGTGAGCGTAGCCAAGGTCGGCAGGCCAAACTCTGGTTGACCCGCCGCGAGCGGCTTTACCCCGGTAATGCTGCGGCCATCAGCCGCCAGCAGCAATCGCATAACGCGTGCGGGCTGCATACCGTTTTGGACCACTAGCAGCGAGTCTTTCCAAACGATCAGGCCTTCAACTCCGGCCAGCGCCAGATGCGGCGGAACACCCACGTCAAACGGCTTTCCGCTGGCCAAGTCGTATCCAAGAATGCCGCGCTCTTGATCGGCGAAATACAAAGTCCTGCCATCGGCGGTGGCCGATATGCCGCGGATCCCAGTCAGCGTGGTTGCATGAAACACGCGCCGAAGCTGATCGTCTCGCACCTGATACACGGCGTTGTTTACGCCGTCAGCGGCGTAGATGACGCCATCGGGCGCAAGCGCCAATGTAGTCATCGAAAAGGCGCCGCCCACCACGGTCGGCGACAGGTAGCTCTTCAAAAAAGCGCCGCTCTTGAGATCAAACTTGAACACGCCTGCGCGGCCCAAGTCGCGCTCTGGCTTGTAGCCCTTGAAATGCGGCACCGCAGTTGAGGCGACCCACAGCACGTTGCGCTTGGCGTCAACCGCCACGTCCATGACGCCCCACATGCCGTTCTTCGCGTCAGCCTTGACCAGCGCCGTGAGCGCGCCATCGGCACCAACGCGATACACCGCACCGTCGCGAATACTGCCCACCAACAGCTGCTTGCGGCTGCTGTCCCAGGCTAGGCTTTCAATTAACAAGTCTTGCTTCGGCAGGGTGTAAGCAACCTTGCCTTCTCCGAACGGCGTGAGGTTTTGCTTCAGCGCATCGGTGATGTAGTCCCACGCTTGGGTATCCGCCACTTTGGCGAATCGCGGGTCGTCCGAGAGCTGCATACCGTAGCCCTGCGTCTGAAGTCCCAATAGCGCGTTGTATGCGGGGCTGCGATCTGCAAGCTGTGCATAGGCAGCCGCCATCTCCACTTTGATCTGGCCGATATGCGGGCGCAGCTCACTCAGCCGCCGCCACGTGGCTGCCTCAGACAGGAACTCCTGCTTGCCGCGAAACGCTGCCGCCATTTGCTTAAGTTGATCAACGTCGCGAATCTCCGCGAGCTGCTTCTCCAGCGGTGTCCGTGCGTCGGGCGGCGCTTCCGCGTTGGCTTGCGCACTGGCTTGCCCATATACGAGCGAGCCGCAAACGAGCATTAGAAGCATGGCAGTGGATCGAATCATCGAGAACTCAGCTAGGCGGTTAAGTGGGCAATGCGACCGCGCGCGTCCGCCAAAGGTTCCCTTGGCCAACTCAACTTGATCGGTCGCGCCGCGTATTATCGGGCATTCCTAGATCATCCGTATGCCTGCATGACCGCTCACGACCTACCCGAAAGCGATGACATCGTCCTACACGAGGGCAGCTATTTACGGCTTCGTAAGCGCGGACGATGGGAATACGCCGAACGCACCAACACGGCGTGCGCAGTCATTGTGGTGGCGACCACGCCGCAAGATAAGGTGGTGTTCGTCGAGCAATTCCGCCCGCCCATTGGCGCGCTCAGTATCGAGATGCCGGCCGGCCTTGTCGGCGATCATGGCGAACCCGAGGCGATGGAGACCGCTGCGCAGCGCGAGCTGCTGGAGGAAACCGGCTGGTACGCAGAGCGCGTCGAGTACCTCTTGCAAGGCCCTTCGTCATCGGGCATGAGCAACGAAATCATTGGCTTCGTGCGCGCGCACGATCTGCGGCGGGTCCACGCCGGCGGTGGGGACGCCAGCGAAAACATCACCGTCCATGAAATTCCCCGCGCCGAGGTGGCGATGTGGCTGGACAGCAAGCGTCGCGACGGCTATTCGATTGATCCCAAGCTCTATGCCGGATTGTATTTTCTCGAGCGCAACCCGGACGGCTCACCCGCTTAACTCATAGATGTGCCGCATCACATGAATGAATGCACCAGCAGCACGCCGCTCATCAAGGTGATGCTGATTAGGGTCAGCAGCATGCCCACCATCCGCCCAACCGACGTGCCAGCGCTGCCCGACAAACCCCAAGCGTGCAGCACACGACCGGCCAACAAACTGCTACCAAAAATATGCAGCCACATTGCAGGTAACCCGAACAGCTCGAGCGCTACCAGCAGCAGCAAGCCAATGGGCAGGGTCTCTATCGCGTTGCCATGCACTCGCACGCGTCGCAGCAGCTCTTTATCACCGCCGTCACCGATGCCTACCTTGGCACCCCGCCGACGGGCGATCACGCGAAACGTTAAGACCACAAGCAGCAAGGCTCCCAGCGCTACATATATTTGCGACACGGCAATCATGAAATACCTCGAAAGCAGGTGGTGAGCACGCTCAAATCAGACCCTCTCGCCATGGCCCGGTAATGGCCACCGAGAACCCCGGCGAGTAGACATTCGCGAACAGCCATTTGCCATCCGGTGAAAAACACGCGCCCGCCCACTCGGCGCCACGAAAATCACCGCTAAACCCGCGCGTGCCGTCCAGCACCACGTTCTGTTCGGCAAACGAAAATAGTTTGCCGCCGGCGGTGAGACCGAACAGTTTTTGCCTATCGCGCTTCGCATCCTGGCACAGCACCAGTCCGCCACGCGGGCTGAGCACGACGTTGTCGGGGTAGTCGAGCACGGCGGGATCGACTGATTCGTAAATCAGCTTGAGTTCGCCCGATGCGGGCGAGTACGAGAACACTTGACCACAGGCTGCGTCGCCGCCGTCGGTCGCGGTGAAGAACACTTCGCTCTCGCTGGCAATACAGCCTTCCAAACGGGTGAAGCGCGCAGCACCCAGCGCTAAGCCTTGGTTCTGCACGCCATCTATACCCCCTGTCTTAGGATCGAGACCACGGTCTGGATGCTCGATATCAACCCAGCTGGTTGCCATACTTTCGCCAACGCGCAGACCCGAACGGAGATCTGTGCGTTTGCCTGCACTAAGCATTTGCAGCGTGCCGCCCTCCTCCAACTTTCCGGCAACCTTGGGTAGGAAGCGATAGAACCCGGCAGTAGGCTCGCGATCCTCTGTCAGGTAAAACGCGCCGCTGCCGGCGTGAAACGCGACCGCCTCATGACGAAATTGGCCCATCGCGCGCAGGGGCACAGCGCTGGCCACGCCATCGCCAGGCACCTCAAAAAGAAAACCATGGTCCTGCGCCATCGTCACTCGATTGCCGCCGACATTTGCCGCTGCACCTGCCTGCACAACAATCTCTTCGCAGGTCAGCCAGCTACCCCACGGCGTGACGCCACCCGAGCAGTTAGTGAGCGTGCCCGACAGCGCAGCCGAGGCCTCAATCAACTCGCCGCGCTTGGCGTCGAAAACCAACCGCGTCGCGCCCCCTGAACAGACATCGTCGTAGCGCGGAGTAGCTTTGCCGAACGCACCTTCAAGGCGTGAAATTTCATGGTTGCGAATCAGCGTGATGCGGTCGCCATCGGTCTTCACTACGCCCATCCCATCGTGCGCGCCCGGGCAAGGTGTGCCGTCGGCCAGCGGCTCATTGGCCCAACCAAAGCTGACATAGCTGAATCCGGCCGGCAGGCGCAGCAATGGCAGGCCGGTCGCGGTATCGCGAACCGGGCGCATGGGGCCGAACCCTGCGCTGGCTACGGCTTGAGTGCGATCACCGCCAGCCGCAGCAAGCAGTTGCGCAAACGGAGTCAGCCCAAGCGTGGCGGCGCTGGTCTGGCGAAGAAACTGGCGTCGCGACGTCCCAGCTGTCCACATGGTGAGAGCCTTATTGGAAACTAGGAGGTGGCGGCGGCGGATAAGGCGCCGGTGGCGGCGCAGGCCGACCCGCCGAGGTGTTCCCCGAGCGTTTCGCCAACCAAAATATAGCGGCCGCAAGCGCAATCAACATGACGCCCATCAGCCAAGGTCGATTGAATAGCCAGCCCGAGACGATGGTCAGCAGGCTAAGCATGAAGGCGAGCGCCGCAGCCACTACGGTGGTGACCATGCGGCCAATTCCGCCCACAATTGGCAGACTGCCAAGTACGCTGCTAATCGGCCTGAGCATCAGACCAAAACCAAGCCAGAACGCCATGAAGCCTCCGGCACGCAGCGCCCAGCCCAGCCTGCTGTTTTCATCAGCCGCCGTTTGAAACATGCCTTCAACGCTGGCGCTGCCGCGTTCAGCAAGCAGCAGTTCGCCCTGCTTTGCCGCATAGGGTTCTAAATGCTCGCCACGCTGCTGCGCGACCACGCTCGCACGCCCTAGCGGCACTTGATCAAAGCGAATTCGCACGTCGCCAATCGCTGGCGAATCGAGTGAACTTGCCGTCGTCAGGACGCCGCCTTGCTGCCGCAAGCTAGCGGCCAAGTTCGGCGGCAGCGCGCTTGCATCCGCGTTGACGGCCTCCCAGTCACTTAGCTCGCTTACGGCATCCGCGCCGAGCACAAACGCACCTAGGCGCGGGCTTTCAGCTCGCCACTGCATGCTTGGGAACGGCAGCGAAGGCGGATTTTCATGGTCGCTCGGCTGATCAAACTCCTTGGACACGATGAGCTCGTCGTCCCACGTTTTCTCGTAGCGGTAGTCGTAGCGCTTTTCGTTGCCGCTTCTACGCGACTTCTTCTCTTCCCACTGATACATCTCGACACGCCGCCGCAGCGCTAGGCCATCAGCCTCCACGCCAAATTCCGGGTCGGCCAGACGACCCGACGTCGCAAGGTCCGCTCGCACGTGCAGCAGCTTGCCGTCATTTGCTGGACTAACCACGTCTGCCTCAACCGACTGCACCAGCGACTTACCTTCCGCTAGAACAGCCGTCCGCTTGACCGCCCGCCCCTCGTTCCAGAACAGCAGCACCATGGCGATCAGCAGCAGGGCTGCTCCCGACACGACGCCACCGATCAAGCCGCGAATGCCGCCGCCTTTTTTGCTGCCGCCGAGGCCGGGGATTGAGAACATTGGGATTCCTCAGGGTGCGGCGAGCACAACAGAATGCGCGACCAGCTGAAATTCTTCGCGCGGCACATCGGCCACGTCGATGCCAGCGTCCTTGGCATAGTGCGCTGCAGTTTTTTCATCAAGCTTTACGCGACTCAAGGTGCCAAACACTTCGGCGTCGCCATGCGCATCGGTCGGCAAAAAGAATCCGTAGTCCAGCATCGTCACGCGCGCGCTAAGGCCATCCGCTTCAAGCTCCATCCAGCAGCCTTTCTTTCGGCAAACGTTGGCAACGCGACCGCTGAATTTCTGCACCTCGGCGGAGTCTCCAGAAAAGCCTGTGATGGCTGCCGAGATCGACTGCGCCGTACCCGCAGGCATCTCAGCACCGAATGTTTTGGCTGACACCGCGCCGGATCCGAATGCCAAGAAGCTGAGTAAGGTGACCGCCAAGACTTTCATAATGCTTCCTTAGTTGAATGGAGTGTTCAATGCACCAGCGGTCGCGCGGCCAAGGCTTCAACCGTGTGGTCCGTGACATAGCGACCGCGCTCATCGCGCAGCACGCGCGCTAGGGCGCAGTCAGGGTCGTGCGTGAAAAACAGCCGCACGCCACGCGCCACGGCATCGTCGAGCAGCGCTGCTTTCTCGTCAATCAGACATTCTGGATAGCGGTCGTAACCCATCGTGATCGGCAGGTGTACCCACGATCGGCCGGGGATCAAATCAGCGCAAAAAAGCAGTCCGCCGTGGTTTTCCGGACCCACTAGCTCAGCCAGCATCAAGCCTGGCGTATGGCCATCGCTGTAGTGAAAGCGCACTGCATCACCAAGTGTTGTGCTGCGCTCGCCGCTGACCAACTCTAGCCGACCGCTTTCTTGCAACAACCGCGTCAGCTCGGGAATGAAACTGGCGCGGTCACGCGCATGCGGCTCGACGGCACGCTGCCAATGACTAGCGCCAACCAAGAAGTGTGCATTCGGAAACAGCAGCTGCGGCGGCTGACCCTCTTGCCATTGACTCAACAGTCCGCCCGCGTGATCGAAATGCAGATGACTCAGCACGACGACATCAACCTCCTCGTGACTGACGCCGGCTTCGTTCAACGAATCGAGCAGTACATGATGCGGCTCGACGACCCCAAACCGCTGCCGCATCGCCGGCTCGAAGAATGCGCCGATTCCCGTTTCGAACAGAACCGTCTTGCCATTGATCGGCTTCGCGAGCAGCGCGCGACAGGCCAGCGGCACACGATTTAACTCATCGGGCGGCAACCACTTCGACCACATCGCCTTGGGTGCGTTGCCGAACATCGCACCGCCATCTAGCAGTTGCGAATTGCCCATAATCGACCAGAGTTTCATACGCTCTCCTCAGTAGCCCGTGCGCTCAGCGAAAGATGGCCGCATCGTCGTCGGGGTCTGCATCCGTGCTGCCTTTGCCAACGCCTTTCCAGCGCGGATCGGTACCTGCTTCGACGGTGTTGGCGGCGCGATTCCATAGCACGACCTGCATATTGCCCCAGGTCCGCTCGCCCGCCGAAACGGTATGCCCCATGGCCTGCAGCGCGGCGATTTCTTCATCACTCAAGGCACCCGGCTCGGCCGATAGCGTATCGGGCAAGTATTGATGATGCAGCCGAGGCAACGCCGCCGCATGCTGTGCACCGCCGCCGTCGAGCAGGTCGAGAATACCCAGCAGCACCATCGAAATTATTCGGCTGCCGCCCGGCGTACCAATCACCGCCACTCGCTGCGGGCCAATCACAAAACTCGGCGTCATGGATGACAGGGGCCGTTTGCCGGGCGAAATCGCGTTGGCGTCCTCACCCACCAGCCCGTAAGCGTTCGGCACGCCGGGCTTGGCGGAAAAATCATCCATCTCGTTGTTCAGCAGAAAGCCCGAGCCGGGAACAACAAAGGCGTTGCCGTAGGGCAAGTTCACCGTCTGCGTTACCGCCGCGAGATTGCCCTCGGTATCAATGATTGAAAAGTGCGACGTGCTTGGACGTTCTGCAAAGTCACCGATCCCCGGCAGCATGTCGCTAGGTGTGGCTTTGCCCGGATGGATACCCGCGCGCAGACCAGCGGCGTAATCCGCGCTTGTGAGCAAAGCCATTGGCACATCAACAAAATCAGGGTCACCCAAGTACAGCGCGCGATCACGATAGGCGCGGCGCATAGCCTCGGTGAGCAAATGAATCTGCTTCACACGCGGCAGGTCGGTGTACTCGTAGCCCGACAGAACGTTAAGAATCGACGCCAGCGCAACGCCACCGGAAGAAGGCGGTGGCACGGTGATAATTTGCTGACCACGATGCGAAATGCGCAACGGCTCGCGCTCAACGATCCGATAGCTGCTCAAGTCTTCGCGCGACCAAATGCCGCCGCCGGCGCGAACGCTATCTACCATCGACTGCGCGAAATCGCCGCCGTAAAAGCTATCGGTGCCGTCAGCCGCCAGACGCTCGAGCGTTGCGGCGTAATCGGGATTTTTCAGCGTGTCGCCGACTTTCGGCGGCTCGCCGCCAGCAAGAAAGAGCGCGGATGCAGCGGCGTTGTCGGCCAACACTTCGCGACGGAAGCCAAGCATCGCGGCGTTTTTGGCGCTGAACGTCCAGCCCTCACGCGCCAGCTTGATAGCGGGCGCTAGCGAACTCGCCAACGGCAGCTTGCCGTAGCGCGTCGCTAGATGAACTAGTCCAGCGGGCAAACCCGGAATCGCCGCTGCCAGCGCGCCATTGACGCTGTTGTCGCGCACCGGCTCGCCGTCTGCTCCGAGATACATGTCGCGCGTTGCCGCCAGTGGTGCGCGCTCACGGGCGTCGACAAACACGTCTTTTTGCCCAGCCGCGACGTGCAGCAGCATGAAGGCGCCGCCGCCTAAACCTGAGCTTTCAGGCTCGACCAGCCCCAGCGTGGCGCTAACCGCAACAGCTGCATCAAACGCATTGCCACCGGCAGCTAGGATTTGCATTCCAGCATCGGTCGCCTGCGAGTTAGCGCTGGCGATAGCCGCGTGCGGTGGATGAGCGGTCGTCTCCGAGTGCCCAATACAGGGCAGAGTCAGCGCGACGAAAAAGGCGAAACACTTGATGCGCGAGGTCATTGCAGCCGTCCTGTATGTCGAGTCAGTTTGACCGCGCCGATCACATTAGGTGGTGGCGGTCAGCAGTTGATATTTTTTCAGCAGCTGTTCTGCCGATTCAGGATGCGCCGGATCAAGCTCAATGCATTCAACGGGACACACGATCACGCACTGCGGCTCGTCGTGGTGGCCAACGCATTCGGTACAGCGGCTGGGCGAAATCTCGTAAATGGTTTCGCCCTGCGCGATGGCCTCATTCGGGCACACTGGGGCGCACACGTCGCAGTTGACGCACAAGTCATTGATCAGCAGCGCCATTGCGAGAGGTCTGTTTCCACGGGGACTATTGCCGGAGCCATGAACCAACCGCATCTGAATCGTCATTGCAAGCCGCCGCAGGCGTCGTGGCCATCCACAACGCGCGGCGCCCTCGCTCGTCGCGAACTCCCGCAGAGTCGGCCGGGACTGCCACCACCGAAAAGGCCGGCCTCGCGATAGCGAGCCCTCCATGACCAACAATCACAGCGTATGCCTTAAGTTCATCAGCAACGTAGCGACGTCAAAGCGACGTCGCTACCAACGTTTTGACGACTAGCGGTTTGACGCCTAGTGATCTGCCGTTTAGTGATTTGACGATCAGGGATCAACGTGGACAAAGCCAGCACCGGTGGCTTCCACCATCGGGCGAACCTGTTCGGCATCATCTTGATTGCCGATGTAGAGCACGCGCACACCCTGCATTGAGCCTTCGGCAGCACCCTCGAAGGCCTCTTCAATCAGCTCGGCCATGCGCTTGGGCGATGGCGAACCGAATGCCAGCATGTTGCCTGGCACAACACCGCGCGACACCGTTTCGATCACGTTCTGCAGCTGACGCTCGTACTGGTCCTCGAAGTCTTCAGTGCTCTCGTCAGGCAGGTAATACATGAATGGGCTGCTGCGAATGCCCTGCATGTTCTGCTTAACGACCTGGGTCAGGTACGCCTTCCACTCACGGTCACTGCCGTTTGTGGGTGCCGACAAGATAACCGGCGCGGCTACCACAGGTGCTTCGTCTTTTTGCTTGTCGCAGCCAGCAAGCGCGGTCAGAGCCATCACCATCAGGGCGGAGCGAATTAGGGTACGCATAACGAAATTACCTCTAAGGCTAGGGAAACAAAAATTGCAAAGCCAACAGCGACATCAACCTTCATCAACCGACACGATAACGCTGCTTGAGCGCGTCGGCGACCGCAGGGTGCACAAAACCCGACACATCGCCGCCCAAACGCGCAATTTCACGCACCAGCGACGACGAAATAAAGCTGTATTGCTCAGCCGGCGTTAGGAAAAGCGTCTCTACTTCCGGCACCAGATGGCGATTCATGCTGGCCAGCTGAAACTCATATTCAAAATCCGACACCGCGCGCAGACCACGCAGCAGCACGCCTGCTCCAACGTCGCGTACAAAATGCGCCAGCAGCGTACTAAAGCCGATTATCTCGATGTTCGGCACGTCGGCAAGGGCAATCCGCGCCAGATCGATGCGGTCTTTAAGCGGAAACCCCGGGCCTTTCGCCGGACTTTCGGCCACACCCACCACAATCTTTTCGAACAGCGCCGCCGCGCGCACCACCAAGTCGGCGTGACCGTTGGTGATCGGATCAAACGTCCCCGGATAGAGGGCGATTCGCTGCGGCGCTTGACCCATTTTTTGGCTATTCGCTTGGCTTATCGCTTGGCTCATTGATAACCGTTCAAATCAATGTGAAGGCTGCGTAGCGCGTGTGCGCCATCGTGGTGCGAAAGTGTATCAGGGGATTCATTGAGCGCCCGACATACGAAAGAGGCGGTAGGCCACGTCGCGCGTTCGCCCCTCGCGATGCAGGGCAAGCCTTGCAGGCAGTTCCAAGCGCGTGTCCAAACTGGATTCGACGTACACCCACGCCGTGTCCGAGAGCAAGGGCAACAGCGCCTGCAACGCGGCGCTCCAAAGGCCAATATCAAACGGCGGATCGACGAAGGCGATATCGAAGCGCGGGGCATCTGCGGTCAACGCCATTGCGCGCATCCAGGTCAACGCGTCAGCGGTCACAACTTCAACCTGCTCGGCTCGCAGCCGGGCTTTGTGTTCAATCAGGCTCGCTGCCAGCTGCGCCTGGCGCTCAATCACGACAACCCGCGCCGCGCCGCGCGAGGCAGCCTCAAAGCCTAATGCGCCGCTGCCGGCAAACGCATCGAGCACGGTGCTGCTCGGCAACACGGGCGCGAGCCAGTTAAACAACGTCTCGCGCACACGGTCAGCCGTCGGTCGCAAGCCGGTAGCTTGGTGTACCGAAAGTTGGCTGCCGCGCCATTGGCCACCGATGATCCGCACCTGACCCGCACTGTGTGCGCGGCGGCTTCGGTCATCGGGCGGCTGGCGAGGCGGTGCTACCATCTGCGCATTGTCCGCGATAGCGCGCTCCATGCTCAATTTCTGGAAGAAAAAACCAACGTCAACGCCGCCGTCGGATACAAAATCTGCGCTGGACGTAGATGATCGGAAGGCGATTGCCGCTGAAGCAAACTTCGTCGATGAGCCTGCTGCCGACGCTGCTGCCCAGCCGGCGACAGCTTCACCACCGGCTGTGCCCGCTGCCAGCTGGCGCGACCGGCTGCGCGGCAGCATTTTTACTCGCGACCTAGGCGATCTCTTCAAACGCCGCCTGCCTATCGATGACAACCTGCTCGATGAGGTCGAAACCACGCTGCTGCGATCTGACCTTGGCGTTGCCGCCACCGAGCTGGTGATCAACGGGCTGCGCGCCGCGATCAAACGTGGCGAGCTCACCGACGCGCAAAGCTTGGTCGCTTTTTTGCGCGCCATGCTGGTTGAGATGCTGCGTCCGGTTACCGCGCCGCTCGATATAAGCAGCGCCAAGCCCTTCATCCTGTTGACCGTCGGTGTGAACGGGGTCGGCAAGACCACCACTATCGGCAAGCTCGCGCGGCGATTTGCCGACGAGCGCAATCGCGTGATGCTGGCCGCCGGCGATACGTTTCGCGCGGCAGCGGTCGAACAGCTGCAGCAGTGGGGCGAGCGCAATGACGTGCCGGTGGTCGCGCAGGGGCAAGGTGCTGACTCAGCGTCGGTCGCCTTCGATGCCGCGCAAATGGCCACCGCTCGCGGTATCGACCTGCTGATTATCGATACGGCCGGCCGCCTGCACACGCAGAGTGGACTGATGGAGGAGCTTGCCAAGGTCAAGCGCGTGCTGACCAAGGTCGATGCTCATGCGCCACATGAAGTGCTGCTGGTGATCGACGGCACCACCGGGCAAAACGCCATCAATCAGGTTCGCCATTTCCATAAGGCTGTAGGCGTGACCGGGCTAGTTGTCACCAAGCTCGACGGCACGGCCAAAGGTGGCGTCGTATTCGCGCTAGCGAGAGAGTTCGGCATCCCCATTCGCTACGTCGGGCTTGGCGAAAAAGTGCACGATCTGCGCGCGTTCGATGCCGACGCATTTGTCGATGCGCTGCTGCCTCTCGATCTCGCGGGCTAGCGTGCGTGGAGTCTCGCGGCAAGCCTGCACATCGGCGACGGCGTTGGATCTTAGTCGGCAGCCTCTTGGTCGGCACGCTCGCACTGGGCTGGGGTTTGCGCCTGCTGCTGCAACCCGAGCGCATGGGCGCGCTGATCGTTGCGCAAGCCGAGAGCGCGACGGGCCTGCGCTTTGAGCTAGATGAGCCAGCACGTCTTGGGATTTTTCCGCGACTCAAACTGCAACTTATCGGCTTAAGCATTCGCCAAAGCCCACAGCACTCAGCGCTGCTGACAGCCGAACGCGTCGAGCTTGCATTGCCGCTCGCCGTTCTCTGGTCGTCAACGCCAGAAATCGGCCGTATCGACGTGGTGACGCCTGATATCAACTTACCGGCCGTGCTTGAATGGCTGGCCGTAGACGAGAGCAATAGCGGCCCGCCTGAAGCGATCAGCCTGCCCGCCTTTGCTACCGAGGCGCGAATCAGCAACGGCACGCTGCGCGCCGAGGGATTTGCGCTCAGCGATATTGAACTTGAACTCTCGCCACTGCGCGACAGCACGCCGGCCACGCTCTCGCTAGCCGCTGAATGGCAAGGCGACCGCGAATCGCTGCCGTTTCAGCTGATCAGCCGAGCGACGCCAGAACAAACGGCCGATGGCATTCGTTTACGCGACTTGCACATCGCCCTGTCGCTGCGTGACGAGGGCGAGCCGCTCTTAAGCATCGCGGGCGAAACCGACTTGCTGCCGCCACAGCGAATCACGCTGGCATTGACTGCGACGCTTTCGAATCCAGCTCAACTGAGCAGCACACCTCTGCCGCCCGAAATCACCCAGCTACTTTCCGAACCCCTGACCGTCGCCTACGACGGCGCAGCCAACTTTAGCGCTGAGTTGACGCTGCGCAATGAGAACGCAGAAACGCCCATCGCGTTGAGCACGCGCCTGTCCGCGCTGCTGGACTGGATCGCCAACCCCGAACGCACGCTGTTACCACCCGCCGCGGGACGACTTGCCCTGCCCTCGCTGGAAGTAGAAGGCGTTCGCATCGAAGGTCTGCGCGTCGAACTCACGCCCGACGCTCCCGACCCTTCAAGCAAGTGAGCGCCGAAATCGACAGCGGCCCAGCGAATTTTGCTAGTCGACTACTCGCGTGGTTCGACGTACACGGCCGTCACGATCTGCCTTGGCAACATCCGCGCACCGCCTATCGCGTTTGGATCGCCGAGATCATGCTGCAGCAAACGCAGGTGGCGACGGTGATCCCCTACTACCTGCATTTCTTGAACTCGTTTCCGAGCCTTCAGTCGCTCGCCAGCGCGAGTCAGGACGAGGTGCTCGGCCACTGGTCAGGTCTTGGCTACTACAGCCGAGCGCGCAACCTGCACGCCGCCGCGCAGCGTTGCGTGAGCGAGCGCGCGGGCGAGTTGCCAGACACGCTAGAGCTGCTGCAAGCCTTGCCCGGCATAGGACGTTCGACCGCCGCCGCCATCCTCGCGCAAGCCTGCGGCCAGCGTCATGCGATTCTCGATGGCAATGTTAAGCGCGTGCTGTGTCGGATCTTCGGTATCGAAGGCTGGCCCGGCTCGCCGAGCGTCGAAAAAACGTTGTGGCCGCTGGCAACTGCATTGCTGCCATCAAAGCGCTTGGCGGACTACACACAGGCAATCATGGATTTCGGCGCGAGCCAGTGTCGCCGCAGCAAGCCTGACTGCATAAGCTGCCCGTTTGCTGCTGAGTGCGTCGCGCATCAAACACACCGCGTCGCCGAACTCCCGCAGTCACGACCGAAAAAAGTGCTGCCGCAGCGCGAATGCACGATGCTCGTTTTGCAATCCGAAGACGGTCGCGTTCTGCTCGAACGGCGACCGCCGGTCGGCGTTTGGGCCAGCCTGTGGAGCCTGCCGCAGTTTGAGACTCACGCGCTCGCCTATGAATACGCGCACTCTCGTGGCATCGCGACAGATGACATCCAGCAACGCACTGCGATCGATCACGTATTCAGCCACTATCGACTGCAAATCACGCCGCTGCACGCGCGCTGTGCCGAACTGCCGCTGCGTGTCGCCGATGATAATCACCAACGCTGGCTGAGTCGTCCGGAGGTAGAGAAACTCGGCATGCCGGCGCCAGTACGTCGCATCATTAACCCTTCGCTTCACGAGGAACCCACACCGCCATGAGCCGAACCGTTTTTTGCCAACGCCAACACGTCGATGCAGAAGGCCTTGATTTTGCACCGCTCCCGGGCGATCTCGGACAGCGAATATTCGCAAACGTCGGCAAGCCCGCTTGGTCGGAATGGCTAGCTCACCAGACCATGCTGATCAATGAAAACCGCCTAAATCCACGCGACCCGAAAGCCCGCGCCTATTTAGCCGAGCAAGCAGAAAAGTACTTTTTCGGCGAAGGGGTCGAGCAGCCAGCAGGCTTCGTTACCCCGACCGACTCGTAGGGTGCGTCTTGACCTGAGGTCTCCCCATGTTTTCTCGTTATTGTTAAGCCATTTATCGCTAGGTCTTAGCTGGACGCGCGTCCAGGAGTTGATTTTCTCTCTCACCCTACCCACCGTCGCGCCCGCGAAGGCGGGCGCCCAGCGATCTCGCTGTGGTTCAACTGCAGGCGACCGTCATGTCAGGACACAGGTCCCGTAAGGAAGCGCAGCGTGCTGAAAGCGTTTCGGCTTATGGCACGGATGTAGGCCGCTGGATGCTGCAACGGTGTGGAGGAGTCAACCAAAGTAAGTCACTGGGCACCCGCCTTCGCGGGCGCGACGGTTGGGCGGCGCGCGGCATCGCTACCCGAATAATCGACTGGCCCCGCATTGATCCGCGAAGAACTTAAAAAGTGGGGAGACCACCGATCGAGACGCACCGCTCTTCTGCTCACCAACCGCGCACCGGTGCGTCAAGACGCACCCTACGCTGCTCTCGCGGGCTACTAGTCGCTCATCAGCAAGTGCCTCAGCGCGGGCAGGTACTTTTCGGCCGAGCCGGTATTGACGACAACCACTCGCTCGCCGCGCCGCAGCAGGCCGCGATCCAACAGCTGCGGCAAGGCAGCTAGACAAGCAGCGCCTTCCGGGCTGATCCAGTCGTGTCGTTCACGCCAAACCCGCCGCAGCTCGGCTTCTATCAAGGCTTCCTCCACCGCCAACGCTGCACCACCGCTGGCGCGAATGATCTGCAGCACGCGGAAGTGGCCGACGCCGCCGGGCACGTTCAGTCCAGTGGCCAAGGTCTGCCCGGCAGCCACCACGGCCGTGTCGTCGGCACCGTCATCGAAGGCCTGCATTAGTGGCGCGGTCACAGCACTCTGCACGCAAAGCATTCGCGGCCTGCGCGCGTCGATCAAGCCGAGCGACTCCAGCTCATCCCAGGCTTTCCACATCCCGAGCACGCCGGTGCCACCGCCAGTGGGATAAACCACGGAATCTGGCAGCGACCATGGCTGGCCCGCAGCGGACGGCTCGGCTATTTCGAGACCCAGCGTCTTCTTGCCCTCGATACGCCAGCCGGGCTCTTGAAACGTCGCCACCGAAAACCAGCCGTTCGGAATATAGCGCTCTCGCAACAGGGCACCCGCCTCGCGGATTGTCGGGCCCGCCAGCTCCAGTTTTATCCGGTCGGGATAGCGATGTGCCGCCGCCGCCACGTTGCCGAGTATCGGTGCCGGCGTGTCCTCAGGCATCGCCACCACCACCGCCAGCCCGCCAGCGAGCGCATAGCGAACCAGCGAATCACCAGCGTTGCCTTGGGTGGGTACAGCGAGCTTGCGCAAGCCGAGCCGGCGCGCCTGCGCCACCACCATCGCCATCCCGCGATCTTTGAAGCTGCCGGTGGGATTGGCGCCGAAGCCCGGATGTGCCCAACCTTCTTCCTTCAGCTGCAGAGTGAGGCCTGCAGTCTGTGCCAATGGATGCCAGGAATAGTCAAGCAGTGGCGTGCATCCTTCGCCGAGCGAAACCATATGACGCGCGTCATCAGGGTTGGCGCTGTCGAGCGCCAGCAGGCCGCCAAAACGCCACATGTCGCGGCGCTGCGGCTGATACCAACTGCCGTTGGGCCGCGCCGCCGCCAAGCGATCAATATCGATCACCATCTCGACCGGTCGACCGTCGCTGGGGTCGAGATTCATCGGCTGATCGGCGTCGTATTCGATGCCCGAAGCTAGCCCGCGCAAGCAGCGTACGAATGACATGGCGCTCCTTTATTGGTATTTAGATTCGCGTACCGGTGTGTTGCTTACACGTAGGGTGCGTCATGACGCACCGCTTGGCGTGTTGCGGAAGGGCAAGACAATGGTGCGTCCAGACGCACCCTATGGCGCATTCACCCAGACATCGCCGTCCGCAATTTTGACGGCAAACTGACGCACTGGCAGGTTAGCCGGAGCGCAAAGCGCACGGCCGTCGCGGATGTCGAATTTGGCACCGTGCAGGGTGCATTCGATCGTTGCTTGATCGGCATCGAACTCACCGGCCGACAGCTCGAAGTCTTCATGCGAACAGCGATCTTCCAGCGCGTAGACCTCGCCGTCTAGATTCAGCAGCAGCACCGGCGTTTCACCAGCCCAGACAACGCGTGTTTCGCCGGGCAGCAGCTCGGATTGCGCACAGGCGCGAACCCAAGCGTCGTCGCTCACAGTGTTTTTTCCAGAATCTCAAAACGCAGATCGTTGCGACGCGGCAAGCCGAAGCGCGGATCGGTAGCGGGAAATGGCTTCTTTACACCCGTGCGCGCATAGCCGCGGCGTTCGTACCAGGCGATCAGCTCTTCGCGCAGATCTATAACGGTCATGCGCATCGCGGGGAGCTGCCATTCATCGCGGGCGACGCGCTCGGCCTCAGCCAACACGGCGCGCCCGACGCCCGCATTCTGCAGATCAGGGCGCACCGCGAACATGCCGAAATAGCCGACGCCGGCATCCTCGCACACGTGCGCGCAGCCGAGCATGAGGTCGTGGCGCTCGGCGATGAGTACGCGCGAACGCGGACGCTCGATATCGCCACGCAGCACATCGGCATCGATCCGATTGCCATCAAGAATGTCGGCTTCGGTAGTCCATCCCTGCCTGCTCACTTCGCCGCGATAGGCGCTGGTCACCAAGGGCACCAATGCGTCGATATCGGCGACTGACGCGCTGCGGAACCTCAGCTCCATGTTGCTCATGCAAGCAGCCTGCGCGCCTTGCCGATAGCGCTCACCAGCGTATCGACCTCATCCGTGGTGTTGTAGAACGCGAGCGAAGCGCGGCACGTTGCTGTCACGCCAAAGAACTGCATCAGCGGGTGAGCACAATGTTGACCGCTGCGTACGGCAACGCCTTCGAGATCAAGCAAGGTAGCGAGGTCGTGCGCTTGCGCGCCGTCCACCAGAAAACTAATCACCGCGGCTTTCTCGCGCGCTGTTCCAATGATTTTCAACCCAGGCAAGCATTGAAGCGCGCTGGTTGCGTAGATAAGCAGCGACTGCTCACGCGCTGCGATCTCTGCCATCCCGACCGCCGACAGATAGTCCACCGCTGCACCGAGGCCCACGAAGCCGGCAATATTTGGCGTGCCGGCCTCAAACTTGTGCGGCGCGTCGTTGTAGGTGGTGCGGTCAAAACTCACTTCGCGAATCATCTCGCCGCCGCCCAAAAACGGCGGCATTGCCGCAAGATGTTCGCGTCGCGCCCACAGGCCACCGGTGCCGGTCGGACCACACATCTTGTGGCCGGTGAAGGCGTAGAAATCGCAACCAAGCGCGGCAATATCGACACCACGATGCGGCACGGCCTGCGAACCATCAATCACGGTGATAACGCCTCGCCGCCGCGCTTCGCGACAGATCTCGCGAACTGGATTGACCGTACCGAGCACGTTCGAGACATGGGTCATTCCCAGCAGCTTCACCTCCGGCGTCATCAGCCGCCACAGGGCATCAAGATCGACTTCGCCTGCGGGCGTCAGCTCGACGACTTTGACTGCCGCACCCGTGCGCTCCGCGACCAGCTGCCAAGGCACGATGTTGGCGTGATG
>JBBSIY010000022.1:0-19614 GCA_038257785.1 Lysobacterales bacterium | reverse complement strand
CGCTCTACCAGACTGAGCTATACCCCGGCTTACCGGCTACTGCCAAGCTCCGAGTCGGCCGCCAGACAGAAGCGGAATTTTAATCGGCATGCAGGCAAGGCGTCAATTGTGAGGAGTTGTGGGCGAAACCTAGTGGGTCCCGTTCGGCCTGCGCTCCTAGAAGAAAGCGCGCACGCCGAAAGCAACGCCACGCCCAGGAAGTGGCGCGATTTCCTTCAAGAATGAGGTGTGTGCTCGAGCTTCTTGATCGCCAAGGTTGGTGCCATCTAGAAAGACCTGCCAACTGACGTTGGATGCGTCCCAGCTGTACGACAGATGCGCATCGACCAAGGTGTAGCCGGCGGTTTCTGACTCAAGAGCCGCCACATCATCCTGGCGGTCGTAGCGCAATGCGCCCATGCTGGCCCGCCAGCCATCACGCTGCCAGCGCAGGTCAACACCCACGCGCGGCGGCGCGATTCGCGGCAGATTGTTGCCCTCGTGCAAGCGTCCGCGAACCGTGTCTGCATAAGCGCGCAGGTCCCAACGCCCGACTTTGCCATCGCTCAACACCAGCTCACCTTCGATTTCGAAGCCGTTAAAGCGCGCGTCGGCTTGTGACCACTGGCGAACGGGCAATTCGTCCTGCTCGTCAGCGGTGTCGGCCAGATAAATAAAATTATCGAACTGCACACGATATGCGGCGGCCTTGGCGCTGAAGCGCTCGGTATGCCAGTGCAGCCCAAGTTCTGCGCGCCGAGATCTCTCGATATCAAGATTTGGATCGCCGATCTCGAACGTGCTCGTCGCAATATGCGGGCCGTTGGCCATCAGCTCTTCGACAGACGGCGCTCGCTCAGCCGCATCCACCCCTAGCTGCACATGAAGCGCGTCAGTAAAGTTCCAGCGGCCGGCTGCCGACAGGCTGTTGCTGTCAAAGGATTGTTTACCGCCCTCGTCGGTTTCAATCTTAACGCGGTCAAATCGCGCACCGAGCTCGATTTTCAGTCGATCCCACGTTTGCTCCTCGATCAAGAAAATTCCGATGTCTCTGGTAATCGAAGGCGGCACGAACGCCTCTTCGCCGATCGCCGAAAAGTCACGCCGCCCGTACTGCACGCCGTACGCACCAACCCAGCCGGCAATGGTCGAATGCACAGCTTCTAGACGCGCCTCGGTGCCCCGATTCTTGAACACGGTGCCGATCTCTGCACCCTCGAGCTCGGTGTGCTCGTACCGATTGTTGCCAACGCGAAGTGTCACTCGCTCGTGTGCCGGAACCGGATCGTCAACCCTGCCCTTGACGTCGATGCGGCGCTGCTGAAGATCGATTCGCACGCCACCTTCTTCGCCACCGGCTTCACCGCTTGCCGCTTCATCCTCTCCCTCTTCATGACCCGGAATGCCGTACAGCGTGTCGAAGATGGAATAGGAGGCACCCAAGAAACCGCGATCACCGACCAAAGACGCACCAAAGGCACCACTGGTCGTCGTCAAGGCGCTGTTCGCTAACCTGCCGGCAGTCGCCGGATCGGGCGTTTCCTCCTCTTCTGCCAAGCGCTCTGCGCTTTCGGCAAACCCGGGAATGTCATAGTCATCCGTGCTGCGACGAAACAAATCGACGTGAAAGGCAAGCGATCCACCGCTGCCATCTAAACGCAGCATTCCGGTCTGCTCATCGTTGACGGTATTGCCACGCAGCTCTGCGCGGCCGCTGATTCCGCTCTCGCTCTCATCCAGAATCTCGGGGATTCGTCCGTCGACCACGTTGACCGCTCCACCAATGGCCCCTGAGCCATACAGCAAGCTCGCCGTTGATTTAAGCACCTCGATTTGATCCGCCAAGAACGGCTCAACGCTGACCGCATGATCCGCACTGACCGTCGACGCATCCTGCGAACCTAAACCGCCTGACAGCACCTGCACCCGCGGGCCATCCAGACCACGAATAACTGGCCGCCCCACGCCCGGTCCGAAGTAGCTTGATTGCACGCCGGTTAGCTTGCTCAAGGTTTCGCCCAGCGAGGTGGCTTTGACCGCATCAAGGGCATCACCGGCCAGAACTTCCACCGGCCGGGCAAGCTGATCGGCGTCCGAATTGAGCGGAACCGCAGTTACCCTGAGCGCGTCGAGACGTTTAGCCGTCGCCCTGTGGGCCTCGCCACCGTTTTGCGAACGATCGTTGTTTTGCGCCGCCGCCTGTGCAGACGTGACCTGAGCGAACGTTCCGCTTGCGAGCGCGACCAAGGCAACGCCGGTGGTCAATGAATGAAGGCGTGAAAATCGCATCAAGTCGTCCTTTTTATAGAATGATATATCGTTGCAACAGCGTGATACGGAGAGGAAGTCACTGCGACCCCGTCGAGCGCACGCCGAATCGCCCTCATCCGCGCTCAACCCGAGCTGTGCCTGCCACTTCAATTACGTTATAGTATACCAATGCACGCACCGCATTCCACCTCAAAAGTCATGTCCAAAGCAGGCGCTTCCACCTCATCTAGCGATCCGCTGACACAAGCCACTAGCAAAGCGGACCGCCTTGGTATTGCCGGCTCGCTGCTATGCGCCGTGCATTGCGCGCTGATGCCGCTGCTGTTGAGCGTTCTTCCGGCGCTGGGAATTGGTTTGACCGGCACGGTCGACTGGGATCAGACCTTCGTTGTGTTCGCCACCTTACTGGGCGTTGCCACCTTGAGTTTGGGCTACCGTCGGCATCGCGTGCATCACGCGTGGGTGCTGCTAGTGCCAGGGTTAGTGATGGTGTGGCTGGGTTCGTTCACGTCGCTGCATGACCACTCAGCTGGTCACGCGATAATGATGACCTGCGGGGGCTTGATGATCGCAGCGGCACATTTGCTCAACCTGAAGCTGTCGCATCGCGTCGATCGCTTGGTTCTAGAGTCGCAAGGCACCGCCGAACTCGCCTAAGCCCAATAGCTGCCTCATGGCGGCCGCGTCTAAATGCCTTGAGCGCTGCCAGCCTATCGCGTTGTACACAGCCGATAGCGGTCAGACATCCCAGCTGCTAGACTTCGCGCCCTTTCGTTTCAATCGCCGGCGCTGCCGGTCGCAATCAGGAGTTAGATCAGATGGGCAAGGGCGACAAGCGCACCCGCAAGGGCAAGATCAGTGCCGGCAGCTACGGCAACAGCCGCCCACACGATGAAGTGACTACCGCGACCGTGACGGCGAAGCCAACACCCGTCGCGAAGAAAGCACCGGCACGCAAAACGGCCGCCAAGAAAGCCTGATCCATTCAGTGCTCTAGTGGTTTCCAAGTAGAACGCAAAACCCCCGCAGCTGCGGGGGTTTTGCGTTTTAGACTAGGGAGAATGTCTAGGACTTCTACGCTCAATTCCGGTTGTCTGCGACTAGCGTCACGCCGGACGCCACCACTAGCGAAGGCTGCAACCCACCGATCCAGTAAGCCAACTCAGCGGCCGACTGCACTGGCCACAGCACCACATCGGCCGCCGCACCCTCCCCTAGCCAACCCCGATCAGTGAGCCGAAGCGCGCGTGCCGCGTTGATTGTCGCGCCACGCACCGCTTCTTCAACCGTCAACCCAAACAAGACGCAGGCCATATTCATTGCCAACCGCAGTGAGCATAGCGGAGAGGTGCCCGGATTCAGATCGCTGGCAACCGCCATGGGGACGCGATGCTCACGGAAATCCGCTATCGGCGGCAACTGCTTCTCACGCAGCGCGTAAAACGCCCCCGGCAGCAGTACGGCTATCGCACCTGATGCTGCAAGCGCTTTGACGCTCTCCGGCGAAGAGTATTCAACATGATCGGCCGACAGCCCACCGAACGCCGCTACCAGTACCGCAGCGCCAAGATCGCTGAGTTGATCGGCGTGCAGCTTGACCGGCAAGCCCAAGGCCGTCGCAGCTGCAAATACGCGACGCGTCTGCGCCGGCGAGAACCCGATGCCCTCGCAAAATGCGTCAACCGCATCTACCAAGCCTTGCTGCGCCAGCGATGGCAAAAGCTCCTCGCAGACGAGATTAATATAGCTATCAGCGTTGCCGGCGAACTCCGGCGGAACCGCGTGCGCGCACAGCGCGGTGGTGCGCACGGTGACACCGAGTTCGACGCCGATGCGACGCGCAACGCGCAGCATGCGGGCTTCTGTCTCAAGGTTGAGTCCGTATCCAGACTTGATTTCCATCGTGGTGACACCGTCAGCCAATAAGGCGCGTGCTCGTGGCAAAGATTCAGCGAGCAGTTGCTCCTCGTCTGCAGCGCGCGTCGCTCGAACGGTGGACGCAATGCCCCCACCCGCTCGCGCAATATCCGAATAGCTTGCGCCCGCAAGTCGCGCCTCGAACTCATCGGCGCGCTGACCGGCATAGACCAAATGCGTGTGGCAGTCGATGAGACCAGGCGTAACCAGCGCGCCGCACGCGTCAATAATCTCGTCATCAACCGCAGGCATTCCAGCAGTCGCGCCGACGTAAGTAACGCGCCCTTCGCGCCAAACGATGGCAGCGTCTTCAAGCAAACCAAGGCCGTCGCCTGTCATTGAGCAAACGCGCGCATTTCGAATGGCACCAGACGTGTCTTTCATGGGAATTATTGAGCCTGCACTCGCGTCAGTCTATCGATCCATGCCCACATTCGCGTTTGCTCGGGTGTCGCGCCAGAATTGTCGCTATGAACATTGCCTTCAACGATCGCCAATGGACGCCCACAGGATGGTGCGTTCCGCAGCAATCAACTGACAGCCCGGACGACTGGCAGCTACCTGGAATAGCCAATATCCACTCGCATGCGTTTCAGCGCGCGATGAGTGGCCTGACCGAGCGGCGCGGCGCAGGCGAAGACAGCTTCTGGTCTTGGCGCGAGCGCATGTATGCGCTTGCCGCGCGCTTCGATCCTGACTCGCTGCGTGATGTCGCCGCTCAGCTTTATCTGGAAATGCTCGAGGCGGGCTACACATCGGTATGTGAGTTTCACTATCTCCACCATGCGGCGGATGGCAAACCCTATGCCGACTCGGCCGCGATGTCGCTGGCGCTTGTCGAAGCGGCCTCCAGCGTCGGCATCGGCTTGTTGCTGCTGCCAACGCTATATCAATTGGGCGGATTCGACGCGCGGCCGCTGACGCCCCGACAGAAGCGCTTCCACTTGGATGTCGATGGATACTTAAAACTGCTGGAGCGACTGGACGCGCTCAACAGCCAATCATTCATCAGCGGCGTCTGTTTCCACAGCTTGCGAGCCGTCGGTGTCGAGGCAATGCGCGAGGTGCTGGCAGCGCGATCGCATCGCACGGAGCCTGTGCACCTACACATCTCGGAACAGCTTGCAGAGGTCGATGAGTGCCTCGCTTTGCGCCATGCGCGGCCCGTCGCGTGGCTGCTGGACAACTTTGCGGTCAATGATCGCTGGTGTTTGGTACACGCCACACATCTGGATGCCTTGGAAATCCAAACGCTAGCGGCCAGCCGCGCATGCGTCGCGCTGTGCCCGAGCACGGAGGCCAATCTCGGCGACGGCTTCTTTCCGCTTCCTGCTTTTCTGGACGCCAATGGCATCATCGGCATTGGCTCGGATAGCCATGCATCGGTGTCCCTGCAAGAAGAACTGCGCTGGCTAGAGTACGGCCAACGCCTGTTGCATCAGCGCCGCAACTTGGCGGCAGGGGTTGATTGTCAAAGCACTGGCGATCGCTTGTTTTCAGCGGCCTTCACTGGCGGGCAGCAGGCCTCTGGCAATTGTTTAGACGTCGGGTGTTTCACTCTCCGCGGCGACGCCGTCGAGCTCGCTGAGCGCGGCCCAGATGGCCTGATCGATAGTTGGATCTTCGGCAGCAGCCGCCCGCTCATCCGCGACGTATGGGCCAACGGTAAACAATGGGTCAGCGATGGTCGGCACAGCCAGCGGGATCCTGTGGAGCGTCGCTTTAGGGCCTCGATGAAGCGGCTGCTGTCCGGCGGCTGAGCGCGCCTCAGATATCTTGGCTGACAAACCGCATGGACAGGTCAATCGCACGTACGTGCTTGGTGAGGGCTCCTACCGAAATGCAATCGACACCAGTCTCTGCGACTGCCCGCACCGCGTCGATATCCAGCCCTCCTGAGGCCTCCAATGGCACGCTCCCTGCCGCAAAGAGGACGGCTTGACGCATCGCGTCGAGGCTGAAATTGTCGAGCAGAATTCGGCTCGCGCCGCCGCAGGCAATCGCCTCGGCAAGCTGTGACAAAGTTTCCACTTCGACGACTAATGGCAGACTGGCGAAGCGCGCGTGTGCGGTTTGCATCGCGGCAGTAAGACTGCCGGCCGCAAGGATGTGATTTTCTTTCAGCATCACGGCATCAAACAGGCCGATGCGGTGGTTGACGCCGCCGCCGCAGCGCACGGCGTATTTTTGCGCGGAGCGTAAACCGGGTAAGGTTTTCCGCGTATCCAAGATGCGCGCTCGAGGGCCCCGCACGGCTGCAACATATGCAGCCGTCTCGGTAGCCGTAGCCGACAAGGTCTGTATGAAATTCAACATGCAGCGCTCGGCACTGAGTAGAGCACGACTGCCGGCACGCAGGCGACACAGCTGGTCACCGGCCTTCAATCGGCCACCATCCGCAATCTGCCAACTGAACTCTGCGCGCGGATCGAGCGTCTTCAAGCACGCCTCCGCCCACGGCGCGCCGCAAAAAACCGCGCTCTCTCGACAAATTATTCGCGCCTCTGCCGGCGCGTCCTCGACCAGTGCGGCCGACACATCGCCGGCACCACCGTCTTCGGCAAGCGCGCGCAACACATCAGCGGCGACGCTTCCGGGATCAGCGGGCGCGATGTCAGCCACGGGGTCTGTCAGCCTTTTGCATGCCCGCCCGAGTTTTCGTCGCTTGGGAATTCAGGCTGCAGCTCTGCCATGACCTCATCAACGGCCCGACGCAGCAGATTGGCGTCTCCGATGACGCGCGCGAGTCCGCGCGCGATGTCGGTTGCCATCCGTTCGGGCGGCACGTCGACCAGTTTTCGACCCGCCCAGTTGACCAGCACCCAACGACCACTCATAGGACTGATCCAGCTTAGTCGCCCGCGCTCAGCATCATCGTCTTGCTCACCCAGTTCGAACCACGTTCCGGGTCGTAGCCCGCGCAGATGGCGCATGACGCTCGGGTCGTGCGATTCCGGGCGCGGTTGATCAACAATGCTCTTCGCCAGCTCGTCAGCTTCAGGCGCAGGGACAGTCGCTGACTGCACCCGCACCGCACCCACAAGAATGAACGTATGCAGCTCGCCGCAGAGCCGCACGATGTCGTCGTCCGCATAGGCCAACGTCGCTAGGCCCTGACGAAGCTGCGTTTCTAGCTCTAATCGACGCGCCCTGAAACTGGCAGCGTGAATCGGATTGACGGAGTCGCGCTCGCCGAGCAGCAGCGCGTCGGCGAAAGCGAGCGCCTGCCGATAGTGGTCCGAGACCACGCCGTATCGCAGCATCACTAGGACCAAATACGCGACCCAGTGCTGGCTTAACAGCTTCCGTAGCCAAGCTGAGGGGGTGAATCCGACCATGTGCAGATCGACTATCGAGCGAGCATCGACTTGCGCTTGCTGCAACGCCTCACGACTGCGCGTGGATTCAATCGCGCGCAGCTCTGCTTGCTCCGCCTGCATCCGCTGCGTGGCGACGAACTCACGGAACTCACTCAGGGCTTGTTGAAAACCAGCAGCATGATCCTCGCCGCGTGCCTGCAGCAGCGCCTGCACAGCCTGCATTTGGCGCAGCAGCTGTTGCCCGGGGTCGGCCGTAGCACTCCAGCCGCGCGCTGTCTCGGCGAACTCGTCAATCAGCAGTCGCGCCGGATGGCTGGGGTCAGCAATCAAGCGCTGATCGCGCAGGGCCGCATTTAAAAAAGGCACTCGCAATCCAGCGAGCGCGCGACTCATCGACGGCGGCAAGACATCGTCAAGGCTCATGCGTTTGAAAACCGCCTCGACCAAATCGACTGTGCCTTCGTCAAGCGTACTCAGCGCCACGCGTGCCGGAGATTGACGCTGGGTGAGATCGAGCAGCAGGCGTTTCAATTCACCCTTTCCTGCGGAAGCATCACGCAGCAGAAAGGCTATGGCGTCCAGCAGGCGCTCCCGAGTCACCTCACGCGAGTCCGCCATACCGCGCAAACTGGCCTTCGGTGGCACAGCCGAGCCGGAGCGGCGCGCCAACATTAGGTGGAGCAGACCCGCCATATCGCCGGAGGAATAGCGCACCGGTGCACGTAGTGATTCGACGCTCTCACTGCTGTCTGGCGACAAGGCTTCAACGTCAGAGCCGCGTGCCGCGCTCGTGCGTTTCGAGGCGTCCGGTTCATCTCGCAACACAACCGCGACCGGAGCAGCGGATATGGGGATGGGTGTTTCAGCTCGGGCGACCTCATCCGGCAACGAAGGCAGGACGCCTGCGCCGATCAGCATTTCGTTGCATTCCGTATAGCAGGCCTCGATACCCGCCAGTAAGCTCAACGGCAGCGTGCGATACGCGAGCAATCGCAAATCGCTGGCAATGTCCAAAGCCTGCAACGCATCGCGAAATCCCTCAGCGAGCGCCAAGGGGCCGAGCGGGTTGCTTTCATCATCGAGGGCCGGACCACCAATCAGAGCTGCAAGTCGGCAATTGAGCGGATACAGGACATGATGAATCGGCACGCTTACTGATTTAGCCACGGCAGCCAGCGCGAGACGTTCCTCAAGCTCGTCGCGTGCATACAGACTCAGCGGACTTGCTGGCACCCGGCGCTTTTCAAGGATAGGCGCGGCGCCTATTTGTCCGACGCGCGCGAGAAACCCACGCACGACAAAGGTTCGCTGACGCCGAAGCTCGCGCAAGGCATCCAGCAAGCGCTGCTCTTCGCTAGCCACACGTGCGGCCGTCGCAAGTGCAAAAAACTTGGCATCCAAGTCTTCCAGCGCCCGATCAATCTTGGCCGCAAGATGCTGTTGCAACAGCCTCCCAAGGCCTGAGAACAGGCGCTGCTTCAAGGCGAAGTCCGTCACCAGCTTCATGATCCCGAAGCCACCGCATTGCACCGCCTGCGTGCAGACGCCATACCTAAGGAATCAACAGGCGCTGCTTTGATGATCACCGCTGCGGCTCCACCGACGCTGACTGCCCGCACAGTCATTAAACGCGGAATTCGGCGAGCTGCGCAGTGGCGATAGCCTGATCCGACAGCATCACCGGAATGCCGTCAACCACTAAATAGATGGTCTTGCCGTCGCGGGTAATCAAACCCGCTTCGATAGGCGTATCGACAGCGCTGCCGTCGTTGCGAAGCAGCGCTTTCTCGGCATGCCCTCGCTGTAGCTGATCTAACTGCTGCGCGCTGAGCGGCAGCACCGGCTGCTTGGTGACCGGGCAGCACAAAATTTCTAATAGTCGTTTATCGAGAGCCATCAGTATCTGTTCGCCAAAATTACGCGCACTGCGTCAAGTGCTTGATTCTGTCAGCGCGAGCTTGCGTCTACAATACGCATTTGCGATTCCGCGATGATTGATGTGACCTCTATTTCGCCACTTGTCGGTGTTGTCATGGGTTCGCGTAGCGATTGGGAAACCCTTCAGCACGCGGTGAATCGCCTGATCGCCCTCGGCGTTGCACATGAAGTGCGCGTCGTTTCTGCTCATCGTACGCCCGACCTGCTGTTCGAATACGCGGCGGCCGCGGAGCAACGTGGTCTGCGCGCGATCATCGCGGGTGCCGGCGGCGCAGCGCACTTGCCCGGCATGCTGGCAGCGAAAACCGCAGTCCCGATTCTCGGCGTGCCGGTGCAGTCGAAAGCGCTCAATGGCTTAGATTCGCTGCTGTCCATCGTGCAGATGCCGGCCGGCGTTCCGGTTGCTACGTTCGCGATCGGCGCTGCCGGCGCAGCCAATGCGGCGCTATTTGCGGCGTCTTTGTTGGCACACGACCACTCCGACATTCGCGATGCGCTTCACGCCTTCCGACGCAAGCAAACCGACGATGTGTTGAGCACGGGTGACCCGCGAATTCCGCTTCCGAGCGCAACATGACATCAACTGTCGGCATTCTTGGCGGCGGCCAACTGGCGCGGATGTTGGCGCTCTCGGGCGCGCCGTTAGGACTGCGCTTCTTGGTGATGGATACGGTCGCTGATGCCTGCGCCGCGCAGTATGTGCCGCTGCTGCATGCCGACTATTGCGATGAATCAGCGCTAGCCGACTTCGCCAGTCGCGTCGATGTGGCCACCTTTGATTTCGAAAACGTGCCTGCTGGGAGCGCCGAGTGGCTAGCCAGGCGAGTGCCCGTGTTTCCGGGCCCGCGCGCACTGGCGGTTGCGCAAGATCGACTTGCCGAGAAATCGCTTTTCCAAACTCTTGGTATCGGCACGCCGCGTTTCTCGGCTGTGCAGTCGCGCGCTGACCTCGATCGCGCCTTGAGCGAGGTCGGCGCGCCCGCCATTCTTAAAACGCGCCGACTTGGCTACGACGGCAAGGGCCAATTTCGCCTGCGCAGTGAAGCCGACGCTGACGCCGCGTGGGCAGCGCTCGGCGAACAGTGCGACCGCGTGGGTCTGATTTTGGAAGCCTTCGTCAACTTCAAGCGCGAGCTTTCGGTTGTCGCCGTACGCGGTCGTGACGGCGAAACTCGCACCTGGCCAATCACGCGGAACTGGCATTCGGACGGCATCTTGAGCGCTAGTTTGGCACCCGTCTTGGTCAGCTCCGATGTCCAATCGCAGGCGTTAAGTGCAGCGCGCTCAGTGGCTGACGCACTCGATTACGTTGGCGTGTTTGCCCTCGAGCTGTTCGAGACGGATGTTGGCCTGCTTGCCAACGAAATGGCGCCGCGCGTGCACAACTCCGGACACTGGACGATCGAAGGCGCGCCCTGCAGTCAGTTCGAAAATCATCTGCGTGCGGTACTCGGGCTGCCTCTTGGTACAACCGCCGCGCGCGGCGTGTCCTGCATGCTCAATTGGGTGGGCGAGCTGCCCGATCCAACGCCTGTCCTGAAGATGGCAGGCGCGCACTGGCATGACTACGGCAAGACTTCGCGCAGCGGCCGTAAGGTCGGCCATGCGACCTGCGTAGCTGACAGTCCGTCTGAGCTTGCTGACATGCTGGAGACACTCGGTGCCCAGCTCAGACGCACCGAACAAACCGATTGCGTGGTGCAGACCCTGCGCAGCGACGTTTGATCGCCGCTTGGTTCGAAAATCCTAGGGCCTGAGAGCTAGGCGATACTTCGCTTCGCCGGGCAAAAACGCCGTGGGCCGACCATCTGCCCAAGCGCTGTAGCCCGTGTCCCAAAATGGCGAAAAGGGATGACCACTCTGCCCCGCAGGGGCATGGATGATGCCTTCTGACTCGTGCCCAGGTGCGACCACCATGCGCTCGCTTGCGCCAAAACTGGGACCCTGCACGCGCGGCATGTGTGAGTCGCCAGGAAGCGGATCGCGAGGCATGCACAGGACGTTGGCGAGGCTCCCCGGCAACGCAGTCGCCAGCGGATGACAGATGCGCGCAGTGTTGCGTTCCCCCCACGTCCGCTGCCCGAGCGGGCCGACCGTCTCTAACTCTTTTGCGAGATCAGTCGCAGCGCTTTGCAGCAGCGTCTCCCAGCCCAACGCCGTATCGTCTAACCAGCCGTCTGGGCGCTCGGTGATGAGCTGCCACACGAAGGCCTCGAACTGGGTCAACGAAGGCTCTTGCCAACGCACGCCTTCGCCTGCTTTTGCGTCGGCAAACAGCTGGCCGGCAATCCGCTCAATCACCATTCCGCGAAACCCGCGCGCCAGTCGATAGCTCACTGAGTCAACGCTAGCCCGGCCTTCCCAGGTCATCGACGCCTGCGCCATTCGCTTTAGCTCGGGCTGCTCGGACTTCGCCACAACGTCGCGCAGAACCTGCCACCAACGCTGCATAAATAGCGCGCGATCATCAAGTTGGATGCCCAACATATCGCCCTCACTAAAGATTTTCCGCGCGCGCAAGGCATCGCGAATTTGTCGCTGTCTAGCGCCTAAATCGTAGGAGCCCGCACCGATCAAACGCAGCGCATCGCCATCGGCTACGCGCGAGTTAGCCGACCACAATCGACCGTCTTCTGGATCGACTAGGCTCGGCGCTTGCGCTGGATCAAGCCACGTCGTTCCCCAGTCGCAGCCAGCCAAGGGATCAAGCGGGCGCAGCGGGTCGCATTCGCCCAGCCGTTGCGGAATACGCCCAGCAATTGTCCACGCAACTCGGCCTGAGCTATCGGCGACAAGCAGATTTTGCGGCGGCATGCCGACGCGCTGCCCGACAGCTATCGCTTCATCAACGTCTTTTGCAGTTGCTAAATCCAACAGGCCAAGATTGAGCGATCCGGATCGATGGATTGTCCACATCAGCGCCAGCGCCGATTCGCTGCCATCTTCGTTGGTCTCTTCATGCAGCAGCGGTCCCCAGCGCGTTTGACGCACCATCAGGTGCTCGTCGGCAGCGCCGGCGACCTTGATCAGCTCATCGAAAACCTCAACCACTTGGTCGCCATCTTGCGTCGCGTAGCGGCCCGCCTCGCGATCGCGCCAGGTAATTCGAACCCAGTCCAGCCAGTCACCATAGCTGTTGGTAAACCCCCACGCCACGTGACCATTGCTCCCAGCAACTATGCCCGGCACGCCGGGCAAGCTGAAGCCGCTGACGTCCACCTTGCCATCGACAGCCCGCGCGTCCGGGTAGCGCAGCCGCGCACGAAACCAGATGTTGGGCGCACGCAGACCTAGGTGCATGTCGTCGGCAAGAATCGCTCGGCCGTCGGCGGTCAGCGAACCGGCCACCGCAAAGTTGTTGCTGCCGGCGCTGACGCCATCGACAGCGGTGTCGACGGGCATTGGTGGCGATGTGGGTTCACTTGGCTGATGACCTTCCGACTCATCAAGCGGACGCGGCAGGCGTGGACCAGGCGGCAGCGTGATCGGCGCGCGCGGCTCACCCATCATCGGCGCGTCGAACTCGCTGCCATCGGCGGCCAGCAGCGCCATTACGTCCGTCGGAAAATAATGATCGAGGCGACTCAGCATGTACTCACGGCGGTTGCTCGCGTCGTGCAGATCAAACGCCATCGCCGCCGCTGCCAGCAGGGTGTCCTCAGCCCGCCACTGCTCAGGCGTTTGCCGCAGCAGCCAGTATGCCCACGGTCGATTGCGCAGGGCGGTGAGACCTTGCTGCACGCCTTCCGTGTAAGCATCGATCGCGGCACGCTCACTGCTGTCTGCACGCTGTATTTCGGCATTCATACGAGCGCGCATGCGGTGAACGCGCACCTGCCGATCACGCGTCAACGCCGCCGGTCCAAACAATGCGGATAGCTCACCGGCGGCGCTGCGACGCAGCAGGACCATCTCAAAGAAGCGCTCTTGCGCGTGGACATACCCAAGCGCACGCATCGCGTCGTCAGAATTGGCGGCCAAAATTGTGGCTACGCCGTCGGCATCGCGCTGAATGCTTGCCGGTGCTGAAAGCCCAACCAGCTGCAGGTCGCCGTCGAGCTGAGCTAGGCTGCCGCGAACCGCATACGTGCTCCAGCCAGCGACGAGGGCGACCAAAGCCAAAAAAAACCATGCGCCGCGGCGGAGAAGCTTGGCCATCGATCAATGCTCCAATTTAATTCGTAGTCGCTAATCATGCGACTAATTCAAGCCTCGACCGCAAACACCACGACGTGAGCAAGATCCGTAGTGACATGAATATGCTCGCCCGGTCCGTGCTGAACATGACTCGGAAACAGCGCACACACCTCGCTGCCGTCTTCAAGCACCATCGTGTACAGCGTTTCCGCACCACGAAACGCCGCGCTCAATATGCGCGCTTGCACGCCACTGGTGCCGTCCGGCAGAAGGTCGTCCGGGCGCACCAACACACGAACCCGCGCACCCGACGCGAGACCTGCACCGCCCTGACTACGCAGGACGCCAAGCGCACTGTCAATTCCGCCGTCGTCACGCACTCGACCCGCGATGAAGCGCCCCTCGCCGACAAAACTAGCGACGAACGGACTTTTCGGACGGTGGTAGATATCGAACGCCGTGTCCCATTGCTCCAACCGTCCATCGCGCATCACGCCTATGCGGTCGGCGAATGAAAAGGCCTCGGCTTGATCGTGAGTGACTAGCAGTGCCGCCATCCCGAGCCGACGCAGCAGGCTGACTAACTCGCTGCGCAAGCTGGCGCGAAGATGCGCGTCTAGGCTCGAAAACGGCTCATCTAACAGCAGCACGTCGGGCTGCGGCGCGAGCGAACGGGCCAAGGCCACGCGCTGCTGCTGACCGCCGGAAAGTTCGTGCGGATAGCGCCTATCGAGGCCATGTAGCCCGAGCAGGTCGATCATGCTCGCCACTCGCTCCGCGCGTTCGGCGCGCGTCAAACGCTGCAATCCAAAGCCGACGTTCTGATCAACGCGAAGGTGCGGAAACAAGGCTAAGTCTTGAAACACGAATCCTAACCGCCGCTGCTCTGGCGGGGTGCGCAGCCGCGCTGTCGAAACTTCCGCACCGCGCAGCGCTATGCGTCCGCTTGAAAGCGCCTGAAACCCTGCAATCGCACGCAGCAATGTAGTTTTTCCGCACCCGCTGGGCCCCAACAGGCAGCCCAACTCCCCGGCGCGCAGCGTAAATGAGACCTCACGGACGACCGAGTGGCCTTCAATCGCGCAAGCGACCTGCTCAACGCTAAGCAGGTCAGGCGACGACGCAGCGGCTGTCACGCTCGAATCTGGAAAAGGCAAAGGCTCACCCGACTGCGTGGACATCATCGACAGAATGCTGTCCACGCATCAGCGCCCTCCGGATCAGGCCAGCTTGGAGGCGACGAAATCCCAGTTCACCAGATTCCAGAACGCTTCCACGTATTTGGCTCGCGCGTTGCGATAGTCAACGTAGTACGCGTGCTCCCACACGTCGCAGGTGAGCAGCGGCGTATCAGCGCCGGTCAGCGGCGTTGCCGCATTCGACGTCGAAACGATGGCCAGTGCGCCGTCCGGACGCTGCACGAGCCATGCCCACCCGGAACCAAACGTGCCTAGCGCGGTTTTGGTGAAGGACTCTTTAAACGCATCGAACGAGCCGAACGCCTTGTCGATCGCTTCGCCCAGCTTGCCGCTAGGCGCACCGCCGCCGGCGGGCGACAGGCCGTTCCAGTAGAACGTGTGATTCCAAATTTGCGCGGCATTGTTGAACATGCCGCCTTGCGAGCCCCGCACGATCGTGTCGAGATCGGCCTCAGCAAACTCTGTGCCGGGAAGCATGTTGTTCAGATTGGTAACGTAGGTCTGATGATGCTTGCCGTAGTGAAAGTCGATGGTTTCAGCCGAGATATGCGGTGCTAGCGCGTCGCGAGCGTAAGGCAGAGCGGGCAATTCGATGGCCATTGGCGATCCTTTAATTAGCGTCAGCGGAAGATGGCGCTCACCGCAATGAGCGTCCGTGTGGGAAAATGGTATCAAGTCCAACGTTGAATTCGCGTTGTGACAGCCTCAACTCGCTACTTCTAACATGCAGCGGCAGCCCTGCCGCGCGGAGTAACCATGCCTATTTCCGAACGTATCCGCAGCCTCGTTGAGGCTGCGCCTGTGGTGCTTTTTATGAAAGGCACGCCGCAGTTTCCGATGTGCGGCTTTTCCAGCCGCGCCGCCCAAGCGTTGAAGGACTGCAGCGCGAACTACAAGCACGTCAACGTACTTGAGGATCCCGAAGTGCGTGCCAATCTGCCGCGCTTCTCGAACTGGCCGACATTTCCTCAGCTGTTCGTCAATGGCGAGCTGATTGGCGGCTGCGACATCGTCGTTGAGCTGCACGCGCAGGGTGAGCTCGCACGTATCGTCGCTGAGGCGCAGAAGGTCGGCTGAGTGTTAACCGCAGCCAAGATGCATGCGCCTGCAGACGCGCTCAAAGACCGAGTCGTCTTGATAACGGGCGCGAGCGGCGGGCTGGGGGATGCCGCAGCGCGTGCCTGCGCTGCAGCCGGCGCGACCGTGGTGTTGCTGGGTCGTCGCGTCCCCAAGCTCAATCGGCTATACGACGCTATTGCCGCCAGTGGCCCGACACCGGCCATTTATCCGCTGGATCTGGAAGGTGCAACACCGACCGACTACGAGCAGCTCGCCACCAATATCGCCAATGAATGCGGCCGGCTTGACGGTGTTCTGCACACAGCTGCGAGCTTCAAAGGCTTGAGTTCACTCGCCAATACGCCGCCTGAGGATTGTATTCGCGGCCTTCATGTCAACCTGAGTGCCCCGCTGCTGCTGACCCAGGCCTGTTTGCCACTGCTGAATGCCGCAACCGACAGCGCGGTGGTGTTCAACGTCAACGACACTGCCGCCACCGCGCGTGCGTTCTGGGGCAGCTACGGCGTTGCCCAACAAGGCCTGCGCGGACTGATCAAAGTGCTCGCTGACGAACTGTCGTCAGGGCCGGTGAGGATTCATGGCTTGCAGCCTGGCCCGATGCGCACCGCGCTGCGCGCTCGCGCTTGGTCGTCGGAAGACGCCTCGCAGTGGCCGCAGGCGTCAGCGTATGCAGCAGCCTGCGTCTGGCTGCTCAGCGCGGCCGCGCGTAAACATCACGGTGAGGTTGTTGAGGCGCAGCCGTGACCACGCTGTCGGCAGCCATCTTGCTGTTCATGATCCTCGACCCGCTCGGCAACCTGCCGATTGTGCTGAGCCTGCTGAAGCCGCTGCCCGACGCCCGTCGACGCCTAGTGCTGGCACGCGAGCTGCTAATCGCCCTGATTGTGCTATTCGGGTTTCTTTGGGCCGGCCAGCACATTTTGACGGCGATGCATCTGCGCCAAGAGTCCGTTTCAATCGCCGGCGGGATCATTTTGTTCCTGATCGGCCTGCGTATGATCTTCCCATCGCCTGAAGGCGTGTTTGGCGACGGCAATGACGGCGAGCCGTTTATCGTGCCCTTGGCCATCCCGATGGTAGCTGGACCGTCCTGCATGGCGGCCGTGATGTTACTTGGCACGCAAGAGCCTGATCGGATGGCAGACTGGAGCCTCGCCCTTGCGCTGGCCTGGTTCGCCACCGCGGTCATTCTGTTCAGCGCGACCTGGCTGTATCGCCTGCTGGGACGCCGCGCGCTGATCGCCATCGAGCGCCTGATGGGCATGCTGCTCGTGGCACTCTCGGTGCAGATGTTTTTGGACGGTATCGCCGTTTATTTGAAGCTCGGCACCGGCTGATGTCCGAGCGCTTCCAACTCGTTGCGCCTTTCCAGCCATCCGGCGATCAGCCTGCCGCCATTCGCAAGTTGATTGACGGCTTTGAGGGCGGTCTAGCGCATCAAACGCTGCTTGGCGTCACCGGTTCTGGCAAAACCTACACCATTGCCAATCTGGTCGAGGCAATACAGAAGCCGACGCTGGTGCTGGCACCTAACAAAACGCTGGCCGCACAGCTCTACGGCGAGTTCAAGGCGTTCTTTCCGAATAACGCCGTCGAGTATTTCGTCAGCTATTACGACTACTACCAGCCGGAAGCCTACATCCCGTCGTCCGACACGTTCATCGAGAAAGACAGCGCGATCAACGAGCACATTGAGCAGATGCGCCTGTCGGCGACCAAGGCGCTGCTTGAACGTCGCGACTCGCTGATTGTCGCCAGCGTGTCGGCGATCTATGGCCTGGGTGACCCGAACGAATACTTCCAGATGGTGCTGCACATGGTGCGCGGTGAGCGCATTGATCAGCGCGAGCTCATTCGTCGGCTGACTGAATTGCAGTACGTGCGCAACGAATATGAGCTTCGGCGCGGGACATACCGCGTGCGCGGCGAGGTCATTGACATTCACCCGGCGGAAAGCGAAATCGAAGCGCTGCGGATTGAGCTGTTCGATGGTGAAATCGAGGGCCTCGCCATATTCGACCCCCTAACCGGCGAAGTCATCCGGCGCATCCCACGTTTTACGATCTATCCGAAAACCCACTACGTCACCACGCGCCGCACGGTGCTTGAGGCGATTGAAGCGATCAAGGTCGAGCTCGCTGACCGCCTAGAGCAGCTATATGCCGCCAATAAGTTGGTCGAGGCGCAGCGTCTGCAGCAGCGCACCACGTTTGATATAGAAATGATGGCCGAAATTGGCTTCTGCCAAGGCGTCGAAAACTATTCGCGACATTTGACCGGGCGTATGCCCGGCGAAGCACCGCCCTGTCTATTTGACTATCTGCCGCCCGATGCGCTGTTGGTGGTCGACGAATCGCACGTCACCGTGCCGCAGATTGGGGCGATGTACAAAGGTGATCGTTCGCGCAAAGAAAATCTGGTCGAGTTTGGTTTCCGCCTGCCGTCCGCCCTAGACAACCGGCCGCTAAAGTTTGAGGAATGGGAGCTGCGTGCGCCGCGCAGCGTGTTTGTTTCAGCGACGCCGGCGAAGTATGAGCTGGCAAAGTCGGGCGACCAGATCGTCGAGCTCCTGGTGCGCCCCACCGGCCTGCTTGACCCAGCGATTGAGATTCGACCGGTAGCGAGCCAAGTTGACGACCTGCTGTCAGAGATCACCCTGCGCACCGCGCAACGCGAGCGCGTGTTGGTCACCACCCTGACGAAGCGCATGGCCGAGAATCTGACCGAGTACTTGACCGAGCACGGCGTGCAGGTGCGCTATTTGCACTCCGACGTCGAAACCGTCGAGCGGGTCGAGATTATTCGTGATTTGCGCCTCGGCAAGTTCGACGTTTTGGTGGGGATCAACCTGCTGCGCGAGGGTCTCGATATGCCTGAGGTGTCGCTGGTGGCCATTCTCGATGCCGATAAAGAAGGCTTCCTGCGCTCCACTTCATCATTGATACAAACCATCGGCCGCGCCGCCCGCAACGTCCGCGGCAAGGCGATTCTGTATGCCGACCGCATCACCGGATCAATGAAGTCTGCCATCGACGAAACCGATCGCCGCCGGCAGAAGCAGATTGACTACAACGCCGAACACGGCATCACGCCAACCACCATCATTCGCCCGGTGATGGACATCATGGAAGGCGCGCGCGCCGCTGCCAACGACGACCGCGCCCGTGGCAAGGGCAAGCGCGTCGCTGAACCCGTGGCCGACTACACCGCGCTCAATCCTGAACAGGCCACGCAAAAGATCAAAAAGTTGGAACAGCAGATGTACAAGCACGCCAAAGATCTAGAGTTTGAGGACGCCGCCCGCGTGCGCGATCAAATTCACCTGATTCGCCAGCAGGCATTTGTCGGCTGAATGCCCGTGAGCGTGTTGGTCGATACTAGCGGCTACCGCTTGTGGCGCCCTGTCGCCATCGATATACTTCGCGGCTCGGCATAGTTCCTATCCTGCCGATACGGGCGGTTAGCTCAGCGGTAGAGCACGACCTTGACATGGTAGGGGTCACAGGTTCGATCCCTGTACCGCCCACCAGACATGCGCGCAGCTGCATGCTCTGACGTCGTAAATTACTAGGCAAATGAACGCATTGCCTGAAATCAGCCGCAACATTATCGGTGTCGTCCTAGCTGGCGGGCGCTCATCGCGCATGGGCGCTGACAAAGCCATGCTGATGTTTCGCGGTCGCAGTCTGCTGGATCACATGCTCGGTCTGCTGTCGGACGCTGGCGTTAGCGAGAGCGTCGTGAGCGGCGAGCGTGCCGGCTACCGCTGCGTG
>JBBSIY010000021.1:0-19775 GCA_038257785.1 Lysobacterales bacterium | reverse complement strand
GGCTGAAAGGATTTGGCTTGATCGCCATCATCGACCACGGCGATGGCTATATGAGTCTGTATGCCAGCACAGACGCGCTGCTGCGGGCCGCTGGAGACTGGGTCGAGGCGGGTGAAGTGGTGGCTTTGGCCGGATCATCCGGGGGGCAGGCCACAGCGGGCGTGTATTTCGAGCTACGCCGCAACGGCAAGCCGGTTGATCCCGCGCGCTGGCTGATCCGCAAATAGCCAAAAAAGCGAGTTTCATCCCGCGATGCGCTTCACACTCCTTATAATTGCTGCATGCGCACACTCTCCATTGGCTTCATCCTCCTGCTCGCGTTTGCCGGCTTCGCTGTGGCCCAAGACGCCAGCCCTGATCCTTTGCCTGAAGTAACCACCGATCCGACGTTGATCGAAGTAGCCGACGGCGAGCGCGTCAGCATCGATGAGATACGTCGCTTCGTCGCTGTGTTTCGTGCGGTGAAGCAAGCCTATGTTGATCCGGTCGATGACAAAGTATTGATGCAGTCGGCCATTCGCGGGCTGCTGGCCGACCTCGATCCGCACAGCACATACCTAGACTCTGATCAGCGACGCGATCTCGGCGAACTGAGCGACGGGGTTTACGACGGGCTGGGTCTTGAGGTGGCACAGAGGCCCGACCGCAGCCTGATGGTGGTAGCACCCATTGACGATGCGCCGGCCGCGCGCGCCGGAATCCGTTCGGGCGATGTCATTGTCGAAATTGACGGCACCGCTATTACCGCTACCAACGTCGACACGGCGGTTGAATCGCTGCGTGGCGAGCCGGGCAGCGAAATCAAGCTGCTGATCGTGCGCGACGGCGTCGACGAGCCGATGACGTTCAACTTGGTGCGCGAGACCATTCGCGTCGGCAGCGTGCGATCGAAACTCTTGGCGCCGGGGTTCGGGTACCTGCGGATCAGCCATTTTCAGAGTGATACTGGGCGTGAAACGGCGGAGAAGCTCGCCGCCATCAATCCAAAATCCGCGCCGCTCAAAGGCTTGGTTCTGGATTTACGCAGCAATCCGGGTGGCCTGCTGAACGCCGCTATCGAAGCCGCCGATGTGTTTCTGGAAAGCGGCGTCATTGTCTCAACACGCGGCCGGCTGCCCTACTCAAGCACTGCCTTTCGCGCCAAGCGCGGTGACGCCTTGAAAGGCGCGCCGATTGTTATTTTGGCTGACAGCGGCACCGCCTCTGCGTCTGAAGTGTTAGCAGGTGCGCTGCAGGACCAGCGCCGCGCGCTGATCATGGGCAGCCCCAGCTTCGGCAAGGGCTCGGTGCAGACCGTGCTGCCGCTCGACAATGGCGACGCCGTAAAACTCACCACGGCGCGCTACTACACGCCGAATGACCGCTCGATTCAGGCCAGTGGGTTGATACCCGATATCCGCGTAGACGACGCTGAAGTGCTGAGCACTGCTGGCGTTGGTCGCGCGCCAGAAGTGCGCGAGCGCGATCTTCCGGGCCACCTTTCTTCCGGCGAGGAAGTGCCGGCAGTCGACGACGCAGACGACGAGAAGATCAACGATCACGTCTTGCGCGAAGCGCTGACTTTGCTGCGAGGGTTAGCGTTGTTTAATGGCCGCAAGGCGGGCTAGCCGCCGTCGCGAGAGGCCAAAGGTCTTGAGCTAGGCGTAACGTCGGAAAAGTGAGCTAGCCGCAACGCCGGGAAAAAGCCGGCGGCAAAAAAAGGGCAGGGGCGCGATGCGGAGTGTTGTGAGGATCGCCTCGAGCCCCTGCCAGGCCCGTTCAAGAGCGTTGGAAAGCGGGGCTTCGGGATGGTTCCACGCGTTGGTTGTAAAGCGGGCCGCGCGTTGGCAAATCGTTCATGCATGTAGCCGCTGCGCTGCCGCAATCAGGCGGCGCACTACGTGAAAGCTACTTGAACATTCCGGGCAGGTAGCGATGCCAGCGCGCTCGCGGACCGGGCGCTGCGCTGCTGCGCTGAGCGGGAGTTGGCGCACGCGCTGCGGGTTCAGTCGGCGCTTGCGCCTGCGGCGCATCGCTGTCGGCACCCGCGGACTCAGTCGGTTCCGACTCATCCACAGCGCTAGCCGCACTGCACGCCGCCGAGCAGCCCATCGGCACTGCTAGTCCAGCGAACATCAGGAGACCGCACATGGTTCGCAAGCGGAAAGGCATCACGTTGGCCCTGCTGAGTGAGCACCGCCTAGTTCCGGCGGTCGATAGACGCACCGATGGCGACACCGGCAACGCTAAATTTTACCGGCATTCGGTGTTGACCGTCGCCCTGCAGACATCGCCTCAACGCGCGACAGATTCCATTTGCCTCATTGCCGGTCGCTAATCTGTTTTCGCTGCGTTGCAGCATTCGTTATGCCTAGCCCTCTGGCATGCTTCGGCCATGGTTGCCGTACTTCGTCCACATGCATGTAATTCTGAGCTGCGCATTACCGCTCCGGCTTTACGGCGCGCGCTTATTGCCGGCATGCGGCGCGTCATTTCGCGCAAAGATTTGCTGAATAAGATCAATGTGTTTCCGGTGCCCGATGGCGACACCGGCAGCAATCTCGCGTTTACCCTGTCCAGCGTTCTTAGCGGCAGCCTGAGCCGGCGAGCGCGGTCGACGGGTGCGCTGCTGCGTGAGGTGGCTGATGACGCCATCGATGGTGCGCGCGGCAACTCAGGCGCGATTCTTGCGCAATTTCTGCACGGCGTGAGTGAGGTGGCAGGCGCGCATTCGGTGCTGACGCCCCACAGCCTTGCGGCGGCCGCACGAGCGGGCTCCGAGCAGGCGCACAGCGCGTTGGCGCAGCCGAGGGAAGGCACAATTCTAAGTGTGATCCGCGCATTTTCCGATGCGCTAAGCAGCACCCTAGGCACGGCGCATCGCGATCTAGGCAGCTGGTTCGGCGGTGCCTTGCGGCATGCCCAAGCGGCGCTGGCCAACACGCCCAATCAGCTCGCTGTTCTGCGTCAGGCCGGCGTCGTTGATGCCGGCGCGCAGGGATTTGTCGATCTGCTCGAAGGGATCGATGCATTCATCGCCGACGGTGGGTTGAGCGCGCCGCTCGGTGCATCGACCTTCGCTGGGTCAAGCGAGATGTTGGATGAAGCATTCGCAGGCGAACATGCCTTTGACGTGGCAGACGCCGCGCGTCCGTGGTGCAGCGAATGCATGGTGCAGCTGCTGCCGAACACCGACGATCGCGCAGCGCGCAACGCGCTCCATGGTGCGCTGGCCGAAATGAGCGCCACGAGTGTCGTGGTGGCCGGCGGCGCGCGCCGCATGCGCATTCACGCGCACGTGGCAGATCCATCACGGCTGTTTGAGGTCGTCGGTGGGTTTGGTGAGGTCAGCGCGCGCAAGGCTGACGACATGCGGGTGCAGCACGAGGCCGCCAGCAGTCAGCAAGCCGTGGCCATCGTCACCGACAGCGGCGCCGATATCCCACGCGAGATTGCCGAGCGGCTGCATATCCATTCGGTGCCGGTGCGGGTCAGCTTTGGTAACGAGGATTTTCTCGACAAGGTTTCGCTGAGCCCGGCCGAGTTTTATCGCAGGCTGAAGTCCAGCGTCATTCTGCCGCTCACCTCGCAACCGCCGCCGGGTGATTTTCGGCGGCAGTTTGATTTTTTGCTTAGCCATCATCGCGATGTCGTTTATGTCGGCATTTCGCGCGGCCTTAGCGGAACTCTGCAGTCCGGTGAGACAGCTGCAGCGCGCGCTGATGCCGAGCGCACGCACGTAATCGACAGTATCAACGCGTCTTGCGGCCAAGGCCTGTTGACGATCGCCGCCGCTGAGCTTGCTCAAAGCGGCGCCGACGCCGCGACCGTGCGTGCCGAGATCGAGCGTTTGCGCTCGCAGACGCTTACTTTCGCCGCCACCCGCGACCTGAGCTTTGCGGTGCGCGGAGGGCGAATACCTGCATGGACGTTGCCTGTCGCCAATACCCTCGGGCTCACCGCCATCGCGCAGATGCAGGCCGGTGGAAAGCTGGGCGTGCGCGGGGCGCTGTTTGGCCGCAGCAACGTACCGCGCCGGTTTGCTCACTACCTCAGTCGACGGGTGCAAAAAAACATCCGTTGGCGCGTGATGGTGGGGCACTGTGACTGTGCAACAGACGGTGAAGTCCTGCTCGCCGCGCTGCAGCAGCAGCTCGATTGTGCAGATGCTTGGCTAGTTGAGGCCGGTCCAGCCATCGGGGCGCATGCCGGGCCCGGCACCTTGGTTGTGGCGTTGCAGCCGAGTGCTGTTGCTGCCAATTAGTGGCCTCAATCGTCGGCGGACACGCACACCTGAAGCAGACGCGCACGCGCACGCTCGGTATGCTTCGAGCGCCCGCTGACTGATTCAACGCCCCTCATGATTGCGTTCGCCGCATCGCTCGTGCTCGCCTATTTGATCGGCTCACTATCGGGCAGCCTGCTGCTCGGACGTATCGTCGGCGTCGATATTCGTTCGCGCGGCAGCGGAAACGCCGGCGGCACCAATGCATTTCGAACGCTGGGCTGGCGGTTTGCTTTGGCCGTCGTGGCGATTGACATCGGCAAGGGTGCGCTGGCCGCGTGGATCGGCGTCAGCCTGCATGACCAAGACGCGCCGTTGACGGCGGCGTCGGCGGGGTTTTCGTGCGTTCTTCTGGCGGTCATCGGCCACACCTGGCCAGTATTTTTCGGCTTCCGCGGCGGCAAGGGCGCAGGAACGCTGGTCGGCGGATTGCTGTTGCTGTGGCCGCTGGTCGTCGGGCCCATTCTGGTGCTTTGGCTGCTGCTGCTGACGACCACTGGCTACGTTGGTCTAGCAACTATTTGTGCGGCGCTCGTTTTGATCCCGGCCGCGCTCATGCTGCCGGACGCGAGTGTCGCGCGCACGCTTTTCGCCATCGTCGCAGCGCTGTTTATCACCTTCACCCATCGTGAAAATCTGCGCCGACTGGCCGCAGGTACCGAAAGCAGGTTTGAGCGTGCGCGGGTGTTGGCGCGGGTGTTTAGACGATGACTGCATTGGCTTGCGATCGCGCGCCGCTCGATCACGCCGACGCACTGCGCTCGCTGCTTGGCGAGGAAGCCGCTTTGCAGCTTCCGCTGATCGAGTGGGTTAGCTCGGTTGATTCAAGCAATAGCGCGCTGCTGCAGCGCGCGAGTGTGCTGCCATCTCGCGCCGTCTTAGTCGCCGACACGCAGAGCGCCGGTCGCGGAAGGCGCGGGCGCAGCTGGTCGATGCTGGTGGACGGCAATCTGGCGCTGTCGATGTTTGCGCGGCTGGCGGTGCCGGTCAGCGCGATTGGTGGGCTGAGTTTGGCGTTGGGCGTGGCATGCGCCGAGACATTGCGTGACGTTGGCGCACACGAAGTGGGCCTGAAGTGGCCGAACGATCTGCTCGCACGTGGACGCAAGCTCGGCGGCCTGCTGGTGGAGTTCGCCAGCGGCACGCCAAGCGGCGTTGGCGCTGTGATTGGCCTCGGCCTGAACCTACATTTGCCCACCGACGCCGAGCCCACATGGATTGCCTTCGATGAGCTGGGCATAGAAGTCGAGCGACCGCTGCTTGCGGCCCGGTTGATTGATGCGCTGATGCCTGCGCTGGCGACATTTGAGGCGGAAGGGTTTGCCGCGTTCACAACCCGCTGGCAGGCGCTAGATGTGCTGCAGGGTCGCGACGTGCGCGTGCTGGCGAGCGATGCTGAGCATCATGGTCGCGTGCTCGGCGTGCGTGCCGACGGTGCGCTTCGCGTGCTGTGCGAACGTGGTGAACAGGTGTTTTTAAGTGCCGAAGTCAGCGTTCGGCCGCTATGAAGCTGCTGCTAGATTTAGGCAATACGCGCTTGAAGTGGGCATTGCTCGACGGTGCTGAACTGGGCGAGATGCGTGCCAATACGCTAGACGCGATCGACGCGCTGCCGTCGGCAGAGTCAGCCTTGCTGGCGTCAAGCTGCGCCGATGCCAGCAAGCTGAGCCAGCTAGACCGGCTTCTTGCTGCCGCTGGCGTCGGCAAGGTGACACGCGTCGGACTGCCGCGCAGCGACACACTGTTGACGCTTGCCTACGCGCAGCCAAACACCCTCGGTGTTGATCGCTGGCTGGCGATGCGCGCCATTTGCGCCGAGCTGAGCGCTTCAGCCGAGCGGTCATTTTTAGTCGCTAGCGTGGGCAGTGCGCTCACCATTGATGGCGTCGACTCAGGCGGCGCACATCTGGGTGGCTGCATCGCGCCGGGCTTAGCTTCGATGCGCAGCGCGCTGCTGTCATCCGCGCCGCACCTTCGCGATACAGGTGGCGATCTGCAGGAGTTTGCCGATAGCACCGTCAACGCGGTTTTCTCCGGCCCGATACTCGCGGCGGCGGCGCTGATTGAGCGGCAGCATGACGCGCTGGCGCGGCGCGTGAGCGGGTCGCCGCGGCTTTACCTGACAGGCGGCGGTGCGTCTGTGCTGCTGCCGCTCTTGCGCAGCAATGTGCAGCACATGCCCGACATAGTTCTGCGCGGCATACGGACGCTGCAGCTGTGAGATCGGCGACGTGTCGGCTGTGCTTGCGCGCTGGATCGTGTCGCCATGCCGCTACACTTCGATCTGATCGGCTTTGCCTGATCGTTTCAATCTACTTTTAGGGCGACCACACTCTCGATGCTGCTGCGTGCATTGGTTCTACTGCTGCTGGCAATGAATGTTGGTGCAGCCGCCTGGTGGGCGCTGCGTCCACCGCCGCCGCCGATTGCGCAATTGCCGGCTGCTGAGGCCGATATCGCAACGCTCACCTTGCTCAGTGAGGTCGATGTTTCAGCATTGCCGCAGGTGGCAGAGGGCGCTGAGCCACCGGAGCTAATGCCAAGCCGGGTATCGCGCGAGTGCTTGGAGATCGGCCCGTTTCTAACTCAGTCCGATCTGCGTCGCGCGCTGGCGGCGCTCACGCCTGGCGCAGCCCGTATCCAGTATCGCGAAGCCATGGCGGTTGTGCAGCGCGGCTATCGCGTATTTTTGCCAGCGCCTGCATCGCGTGAGGCCGCACTGGCAGAGGCGCGAGGGCTGTTTGGTCGCGGTATTCGGGATTACTACGTGGTGACATCGGGTGCGGAAGAGAACACGATTTCGTTCGGCCTATATCGCAGCGAAGCCAACGCTCAACGCCGCCAAGAGGAAGTCCGCGGCTTGGGTATTGAAGCCCTCGTCGAGCCGCGCAGCGAGAGCATTCCGCAGTTTTGGGTGGATCTTGAAAGCGACGCTGGCTTCAACTGGCGTGACTCGCTCGGCGGCTACAGCGGCGTGGCCGAGCGCAGCATTCCGTGCGACTGAGTGCTCGCCCTAAACCCATAGCGTAGCTGTTTGATTGTTGCCCTCGTGTTAGGTGCGTATTCCGATGGCTCTGATCACCCGTTCAGGCCCAAGCTGATCATCCCGCTAGTGTTGATCAGAGTCGGATCGGGTTCATTGCGACCGGCTCTTTCGGCCAAAAACAGCACTTGCGGCTGCCTGCTGCCCGGGCACCCGTAAGCGGACGTTCGGCCCCGGCTTGGAATACGGCAATCGTTACATGAACATGCCGATTGCAATTTCAGCGCTGGTCTTCGATGGAAACTGGCGATGACCGCGTGGCTCCACTTCTAGCAACTGCTAAAAATGGGGGGATTACCATCAGAGAATCCCCAGCACATGGGTTTCCGTTACTCAAATCCGTTAGCAAATATGATGTTGTTGTTGACGGTATTGATTCCCGTATCTTCAAACATCCCATTGGCAGTCATTGGAATGCCGGTGAGGTGTGCGCCTGTGCCGAGGTTGAAACTCTGTACGGCAGAGTTATTCACTCCAGACGCTAGCCCGACGACGGTCAGGCGGTTGCCGGAACGTGGACGGAACGTGGACACCCACGCACTAGGAAGAATCCTACACGTTGGACCGCCTTCCGCCGACAGTCGTGAGCGCTGTCGCGCGTCACGCTCTGTCCATGGGCTATCCGCGCCAACTCTTGGTTGTTCCCGACGCTGCAGGCACCTATCACTGCGTCTCGCGCTGCGTACGGCGGGCGTTTTTGTGCGGTGATGATGCTTACTCGGGCCGCAACTTTGATCACCGCAAGCAGTGGTTGGAGGATCGACTGATCGAGCTGGCTGAGATCTTCTCGATATCCCTGCTGGCCTACGCCGTGATGAGCAATCATGTGCATGCGGTGATGCACGTCGTTCCGGAGAATGTTGCTGCATGGTCCGACGACGAAGTTGCTGCCCGATGGGTGCGGCTGTTTCCGGTGCGCGCCGAGGGTGAGATTGATGTCGAAGGCTGCCGTCGCAAAGCGGCGGCGATGGTGGGCAATCCAGAGCGTCTGCTCGAGCTGCGCCGTCGGTTAGGCGACCTGTCGTGGTTTATGCGTTGCCTGAGCGAGCCCATCGCGCGGCTGGCCAATCAGGAGGATCGCTGCACAGGGCGATTTTGGGAGGGCCGCTTCAAGTGCCAGGCGCTGCTCGATGACGCCGCCGTGCTGGCCTGTATGGCGTACGTTGATCTCAATCCGCTGCGCGCCGGCATCGCCGACGATCTGCCGTCATCCACGCACACGTCTATCTGTCGGCGCCTGCAACGACCGGCGGCGGATCGCGCCTATCCCGATGCCGTGGCTGGACCATCGCTGCTGGGTAGCGTGGCGATCACTGAGGCAAGCTACATCCGCTTGGTTGATTGGACTGGGCGACAGCTGCATCCAGGCAAGCGTGGCGTGATCGATGGCGATGCACCACCGGCCTTGCCGATCACCGCAGAACCAGCGCAGTGGATGCGTCATGTATGCGGTGTCGAGTCACGCTACTGCCGCGCAATTGGAAGTGCGGAAGCACTGCTGGAAAAAGCCAAAGCGATGGGACAGCGATGGCTGATGGTGCGCAGGCGCGAGCGCGTGCTGGTTTAGCCGCGACTCGCGTGACCGCTACAGCAGGCGGTGAGAGGAATCTGCACTCAAGCGCGCTCTGGAGCAATCCGCTCGACCCCTGAGGCAAACCAGCGACGTCGGAAAGGCCGGCTCCACGCTGACGGCGGGCTCGTTGCCGCTGTCTGCATCGGCGACACTCGATTTCGCCTGAGAGATTTTGGTCTCAGCGATGGTGCGTGGCCGACTTCGACATCATCCGCTACGCACCCTCGTCGGCCCACCCGTTGCCCACGTAGGTCATGGGTGTCCACGTTTACACTATGGGTCATGGGTGTCCACGTTTACATCCGCACGTTTACATCCGGTGTCCACGTTTACATCCACGTTTACATTTGTTCGCTGCGACGGTTGCGCTGTCTGCTGAGAAGGCCAGCGATCGACAAAGGTATTTTTCGCGGTCCAGCCGCCCGCTGATGTTGATCAGAGTCGGATCGGCCTCGTTGCGATCGGCGTAAATCGGCCAGTAGCGGCCGGTCGAGAACGCGAAACGCGTGTCGCCCTAAAGCGAACGTTGGGCCCGGCCTTGGATTTCGGCAACCGCTACGTGCAATTGCCGATGGCGATTTCAGCAACGAGCGATGCGCTGGTCTTCGATGAAAGCGAGCGTGGGCCAAGCGACGAACTGCGCTGACAGCTCCAGGCCGTCATGCAGTTGGGGCAATGGGATCGCCAACTCATTAAAGCGATGATCGTGAGGTTGATCGCCAAGCTCGAAAGCCAATGCATAGTCGGCCGCCTCAGCGGCTAAGCAAGAACATCAACGCCCAACGCGAAGGCTTGGCCGTTGGGCGATCCTTTTCGATCGAATGATGCGTTAGGGATTTGGCAGGTAGCCGACTGCCCGGCGATCCTTTGATGCTACGAACCTAGAACTGCCGGCTAGTATCCACGCCCCGAGAGTGAACCTGATCCCGTTCTTGGGCACGGTTGAGCTACTAACGGCGGCCCTGCTGATTGCAGGAGTTTGGTCGGTTCGCGCAAGCGTCTTGGGGGCCGGTGCCTCGGTCCTCACCTTTTTGGTGACCAGCAGCTTCGTGCTGAGCGCGCCGGCATCTGGGCCATCGCTAGGGGGCGTTCCTGCGCTATCTGCAGTGCCCGGGGCATTCTTGCTGAAAGACCTAGTGTTGCTGGCTGCCGCATTGTTCTTGCCGGGCCGTGCGCTGCAGCGCGCAAAGCGTTGAAGTGCGTAGTTGAATCTAAGTCATCTAGATTCGAGCCCATTCAAGGCGGCGAGATTCGCCAGAGCGTGGGCTGCCGATACGTTGATGGGACTGCCGTAGGTTTGTGACGAGTCGTCATCCGGCCAAAAAAAGCCCCAGCGGAAACCAGTTGCGGCTTGACGCTTGGTGGAGGTCGAGGCCGTCGAATTGGTGCCGCACAGTCATATTTTGCAAGCAACATTAAGCAGATGATCAAGATCTTTGGTTCGCAAGGCTTGACGCGAGCGATCGCCGCCTAACGGCTGCACTTTTTTTCGTTCCCGACGGAATCTCACGCACTCGCAACTCGGGTCATCCGCCAGAGAGCGGTCGGCGAGGAGTTTTCACACAGCCTCGGCCAACAACGGCCGTTCAACTGCGCCTGTTCTTTACTTCCCGAAAGTGGCCATTCAAACCAGAATGAGTCGGTTACAGCTATTGGTGAAGCTGTCTAGCCGTCCAAGGTCTCGGTAAGCCGCCGTCGCCCTCGCCAACAGAACCCCTCGACGCACGTGGGCCGCCGAGCATCACCGCAAAGCGTTTGATCCTGATCACGTCAGCGTGCGCTTGCCGCAGCCGCAGCCGGCCCCGCGGATTTACCGCTCGATGATCCCTCAACACGCCTTGTCGCGTATGTGCAGGTAACACCCACTGCAAGGAGACGCGTCATGTCCCGCAAAACCCTGTCCCGCACGGCGATGATTCTACTCGCGCTCTCGCCGCCGGCCTTTGCCCAGAATTCGGACGGACGGCTGGATCCCGGCTATGCCACAGGTGGACGCAATTTGATGGGCTTCATCGAGTCCAGCACGCTTGAGCTACGTGCGATCAGCGAGTCCCCGAGCGGCCGCACCTGGATGTTCGCTGATGACCGTGACGACGTGAACGCGCTTTACGTCGCACGCTTGCTGGCCAACGGGCAGCCCGACATCGGCTTTGGACCCATCCAGAATGGAAGGCGTCGCCTTGCGTTACCCTCGTTCGTGGCGCAACCGCACGGGTTCTCGCTGGATGGCAGCTATATCCAGAACGATGGCAAACCGGTTTTCTTTGGCGGTGTCACGCCGGCGAATGGTTCAGTGGGCGTTTTCCCCTCGCTCGTGTGCCGGCTCAACGTAGCCGGTAACCTCGATGCAGGCTTCGGTCCTGGTGGCTGTCGCCTGGTGCGCAGCTTTCTCAGCGATTCTGAAATCTGTCGCGTTACCGACGCACAGGAAGACTCGATTGGCGGAGTCGTTGCGATCGGCAACTGCATAGGCAACGATCTGGCCACGAGACCATTCCTCACGCGATTGACAGCGGGAGGTGCCATCGATTTCGAATTCGGCGCCGGAGCAGGTGTTGTAACTCCGCAGATCACGCAGGCGAACGCCGAGGGTCAGTACTACGAGGCACTCACCTTGCGTCCCGATGGACGCATTGCCGTGCTCGGTCACTTCCTCACCGACAATGCCGGGGTTCTCGACCAGGATCTTGGCGTGCTGCAGTTCGACACCGGCGGCAGCCTTGATCCGGGGTTCAGTGGCGACGGGGTCGCGCTTCTCCGCTATGACCTTGGAGGCGACAACGCCGAGTTCGCGCGCGATATCGAACTGCGCAACGATGGAAGGCTGCTAGTGCTGGGGCAGACCACCACCGTCAGTCCGCCACGCACGGTGGCGGTGACTGCACAGTTCTTGGAAGCTGGGTTGCTGGACGCCACCTTCGGTACCGGCGGTCGTACGGTCGATCTGTTCGGCTCGAGCCTTGGTACCGCGTCGAACCTGCGGGATCTTGCCATCGACGGCCGCGGCCGCGCGGTGGTCGGTGGGGTACAGACAGCCGCATCGTCCACCCCCACGAGCGCCGGCACCAGTTTCTGGATCACGTTCCCGCGAGCGATCGGGCCGGAGATGGACGCGCGCTTGTTCGTGACGTCCGCGGTGCGCACTTCAGGCCGTGTGTCCAGCGCACCTATCGGGATCTCGATCCCTTTCAGCGTGGAACCGGGAAAGGTAACCACCATCAGGCTACCTCCCTCGGTTTACCTCGCTGACTCGTCAGGCGTTACCTCTTCCAAAGGGCTCAACGTCACCTCTCAGGCGCCCATCACGGTGCATAGCCTTGGCGGCAAGCTGTTCAATTTCGACGGCGCCCTCGAACTTCCCACCACGGCGCTCGGCACGAACTATCGAGTGATGGCGTGGGGTGAAGGTCTTGGCGAAGGTTCACAACTCGCGGTGGTGGGAACGCAGCCCAACACTTCTGTCACGGTGACTCCCTCCGCGGCGTCGCCCGGCCATCCGCTTGGTATGCCGTTTACGATCCCTTTGCAGCCAGGTCACGCCTTCAAGATGGCCACCACATCCGGGGACTTCACGGGAACCACCGTGGTCGCGAACAAGCCCATCGCCGTTTACGGCGGGCACTCCTGCGGCCTCGTGCCCAACGCCACGGTGGACTTTTGCGAGCATCTGGTCGAACAACAGGTGCCTGTTGAACGCTGGGGTGAGGACTTCTTTGCAGCCCCCTTTGCAGGCAGAACGGCTGGCGCCGTTCTGCGCGTACTTGCCCACGAGGCGAACACCCTTGTGTTGATCAACGACATCGCCGTGGCGACGCTGCCTGCCGGCGGCGTTTACCAAACCGATTTGACTTCGGCCGTGCGCGTCAACAGCGATAAAGGGGTGAGCGTCGTGCAGTATGCCAAGGGCTGCAAATCAGAGCCCGATCCGGCCTGCACGGGCGACCCCACCATGATCACTATTGCTCCCACGGAGCATTGGCACTCTCGCTACCACGCGACGGTACCGTTGCTGCTGGAGCCGTACCAGGCTGACTACCAGCATTTCATTGAGATCTATGCACCCACGTCGGTTGTGCCCGAGATACGAATCAACGGAGTCAGTGTGCCACCCGCAGCGTTCACGCCTATTGGCAGCAGCGGCGTCTCGCGCGGCGCTCTACCAACCGTGCCGGGCAGTCACCTGGTTACTTCGCCGCGTACGCAACTGTCAGTGAACGTGTATGGCTTTGGGCCGTCAGAGGCCTATGGGTTTCCCGCAGCAGGCGCGCCTGGCGGTGAAAGCGAAGATACTGATGACCTTATCCTGCGTTACACCGTTGCCGGTGCCCGCGATGCGAGCTTTGGTCTCAACGGTAGCGTGGTCCTCGACCATCCCGACACAATGGGGCAGCAACTGAGCTCGGTGGACGCCTTGCAAGGCATCGTGGTGCAACCCGACGGCGGGATCGTCGTTGGTTCCGGCGTATTTTCGCAGCAGGCCAACCGGTCTTTCCTGCTCAACTATCGCCTGATCGGCAGCGCACTGTTCCGCGACGGATTCGAGGAGGACTGAGCGGCAGCCCGTTGGGCGACGCAGCACTCACTTTGGTGCTGCTTTTCTCTGGGGGCGGCTTCGCGCGCACCCGGATGTGCGGCGTTGGTCGGGAATGGGGCCAGCGTGTCGAAGTGTGCAGTGAGCAGGAATTGAACCAAGAGCAGAAGCGTTCCTCACGGCATGCGCGTGCCGAAGCCGAGTCGTGCGTCGGCTTCGAGGCAGGACGCAAACCACCCTTGCCAACGGGTTGAATCGGACGCGGCAGGTTCACGCAAGGCTCTTCAGGAGAGTCCGGCCCATCAAGGCCTCGCGTCATGCAGAGTTTGCAGGTGACGCCCAAGGAACTGCATCGGCAGTGGAGACCTGACTTTTTCCCACCGGCGTACGCAGTTGCTGAGGCGCACGATCGCTGCGGGCCATGAGGCTCGAGACGCCAACGTAGTAGATTAGCCCCATCATCACCTGCTGGACTTTCTATGTATCTCTACTCTGCCGCGGTCACCGTGCTCACGGTAATGGTGATCTTTATGGCGATGGGCTTGGTCGGGCGCGCGCGCGGTAAGTTTAATGTGTCGGCGCCGGCGGTCAGCGGGCATCCTGATTTCGAGCGTGTGTTTCGTGCGCATCAAAACACGCTGGAACAAAGCGTGATGTTCCTGCCCGTGTTTTGGATGGCGACCATCTACAGCGGTTACGCCGGCACTGCGGCGGCGATTGGCTTGATCTGGGTGGTAGCGCGCGTCTGGTACGTGCTGGCCTACGCGAACAGCGCTGGCAAGCGACACCAGGCGTTTTTGCTAGGCTTTATCGCGTTTGCCCTGCTGCTGGTAATGAGCCTCGTGGGTATTGGTCACCAGCTGTTGATCGGACGCTAGGCGGGCGAAACCGCCTAGCGCTTCCGACGGAAGCTTGCTCTACGGCGCTTCCGCTTCCGCTTCGGCGGCGGCTTGGCCGATGTGCTGGTGGAGGAACTCGAGCAGCAGGGTGTAATAGGCCTGACGGTTCTTCTCTATGTAGAAGCCATGGCCTTCGTCTTCGTAGTAGAGCGATTGCACGCTGCCACCGGCCCGCTTTAGCGCCGCTTCCATCGACTTGGTGTGCTCAATGGGGGCGCGCTGGTCCTGCCCGCCGGCCGCAAGCAGCACCGGCACTTTAATGCGCTCAGCAAGTTTGTTCGGCGACACCTGCGCCAAGCTGTCCTCTTCGCCAACCCACTCGCGCAAATACGTTTCGCCTGATCCGTAGCCCTGGATATCGCCTCGGCTGTGCATGGTGGGGAGGTCGTAAACACCGACATAGCCAGACGCGCAGCGATACAGGTCGGGCTCACGCGCCGCACCCATCAGCGCGGCATAGCCACCATAGCTGGCGCCGTGAATGCAGATGCGATTCGGGTCGGCTATGCCGGTCTCGATGGCCCAGCGCGTAGCGTCGGTCAGGTCATCCTGCATGGTGCGTCCCCACTGTTTTGCACCTGCGACTTGGAACTGCTTGCCGTAGTTGCCAGAGCCGCGAAAGTTGACCTGTAGAACGCTGTAGCCCGAGGCAGCCAGCATCTGAACTTCCGGATCAAATCCCCACGCGTCATGCACACCAAAGGGGCCGCCGTGGGGCATCACTACCATCGGCATCGGGCCTTCTGCTTTTGCCTTGGGGCGAGTGACGAAGCCGCGCAGATCGAGCCCGTCGCGTGCTTTCAGACTAAAAGCGGTGGTCGCGCCCATCTCTTCCGGGTCTAGCCATTTGCGACTGATCAGCAGGTGCTTCGCTTCTTTGGTGGCGGTGTCGAACGCGTAGTAGTCGCCGGGGCTGCGGTCGCTCCACACGCGCACCAGCGCCTTGCCGCCGTCGGTAGTCCACGAGGCGATCTCCACGGCTTGCGGCGCAAATGCGGCTTCCAGAGCGCGGTAGAGCTTGGCCTCCGGCGCAGCGTCGTCAAAAAACTGGGTGTGGCGACGCTCACCGTCAAACGCTGCGCCAATCGGTATGCGCGAAGCGTTGCGATAAATGATGTGCACTGGGTCGCTGACCTTATCCCGCAGCACAACGCGGCGCTCCATCGTTTCAGTATTGATTTCGACCAGCGCATCCGGGCCTTCTGCCTGACGGCTCAGCACATAGGCGAGGCGGTTGTCGGCGGAAAAGCCGACCGGCGTTTCTTCACCGATGGCGGGTTCAGCGGCGGTGATTTCCACCCACTCAGAATCATTGTCTTTACGGTGATAGAGGTGCTCGGCACGGTCTTGGTTATAGCCGCGGACTAGGCGAACCACGCCGGCGTTGTCGGTGCTGAAGACGGCGTTGCGCACGGGCGCGCTGCCGAGCGTCAGGCGTCGACCGCTATACACGTCCATCTGCTCCACTTTGCGAAACGGGTCGTCGGCGGACTGCTGCGTGGCGATGATGGAATTTCGATCGCTATTGGCCAGATCGTCAACCAATTGTGCCGCCACTTTGTCGCCTTTTTTGGACGATACGCGTGAGCCCAACGCGGCTCCTGCAACGCGATAGCCGACCAGCAGTTCGGCGCGCGTGCCATCCGCGTTGATCGCGCTTAGCTCACCGGTGGGTCGCGGCAGGTCGCGCTGGCCGAATCGCTCAGCAATCGAAATCATGACGCGCTCTGGATTGACCCACCAAAACTCGTCGACGTGTTTCGATGAGCCAAGGCCGATATTGGCCGTCACCGAGAGATCGGACGTTTTGAGCACCACTAGATTGGTGCGGTCCTCAAACAGTAAGGTTGCTGCCAGATAGTCGCCGTTTGGCGAAATCTTAATATCGTTGAAGTCATCGGCCTTCAGGAACGGGGCAGGGTCGATGACCGCTGCGTGTGTCGAAATCGACGCGATCAGTAAGCAGGTGAGACACGTCAAAGCTAAGGGCGACGGCAGACGCATAGGTGCTTCCAAGTAATCCCGCGGACGATTTGCCAACGCCTGTTGGGCGCTGACGACAGCGCGCAGTTTGGTTGGATCGGCGGCCCGCGTCTAGGCAAAATCGCCTTTAGCCTTGGCGTTTACCACCAGTTAGCGACCCAGCCAGCCGCCATCGACGGGCAGCACCGCGCCATGCACGTACTGCGAGGCGGAGGAAGCGAGGAACACCGCCGCGCCGCCTAGCTCATGGGGTTTGCCCCAGTGTCCGGCCGGGATGCGCGCGAGAATGTCGCGGTTGCGCTGCTCATCGGCGCGCAGCGCCGTGGTGTTGTTGGTTTCGAAATAGCCGGGCGCAATCGCGTTGACGTTGATCCCTTGGCTCGCCCACTCGTTGGCCAGCAGGCGGGTGATGCCGAGCAGGCCCGACTTACTGGCCGTATAGCTGGCGACGCGGATGCCGCCCTGAAAGCTCAGCATCGACACGATGTTGATGATGTTGCCGGGTTTGCCGGCAGCAATCAGCGGTCGCGCGAACGCCTGCGATAGAAAAAACGCCGTCTTCAAGTTCACGCCCATCACCGCATCCCAATCGTCTTCGGTGAAATCGATGGCGTTGTTGCGGCGAATGGTGCCGGCGTTGTTGACCAAGATGTCCACCGTCCCGAAGTGGGCGCTGGCCTTCTCGACTTTCTCAGCGAGCGGCGCGCCGGGATCCAGCGCACCTTCGATCCACAGCAGCTCGCGACCGCTGGCCTGCACTGCAGCGGCGGTTTCGTCGGGTGCAGTGCGTCCTAGCGCGACAATGTTCGCTCCCGCTTGGGCGAGCGCAATCGCGATGCCTTGACCCAGACCGGTATTGGCGCCGCTGACGATAGCGGTGCGTCCATCGAGGCGAAACGGGTCGGCCGGCGGTAACGTGCTCACGTCGATCTCCTTACTTCAGCTGACAGATGTCGAGGACGTTCATGTCGGTGTAATCGAGATTTTCACCGCCCATCGCCCAGATGAAGCCGTAGTTGCGCGTGCCCGAACCCATGTGGATCGACCACGGCGGTGACACCACGGCTTCGTGATTGGCAACCACGATGTGACGTGCGGCATCGGGCTCGCCCATGAAGTGGAAAACGCGCTCGTTCTCGCCGAGGCCAAAATAGAAATACACCTCGGATCGGCGATCGTGCAGATGCGGCGGCATCGTGTTCCAGACGCTGCCGGTATTGAGCAGGGTTAGCCCGAGCAATAGCTGGCACGAGCGGCAGGTCGCTGGAACGATGTATTGATAAATCGTCCGCTCGTTGGAGGTTTCCAGCGAGCCGCGCTCCAGCGGCACCGCGTTGGCAATCGGAATATGTGCGACGTCATAGCGCGCATGAGCGGGGGTTGAGGCGAGGTAAAACTGCGCAGGCACGCCGGCATCGTTAGATGCGAAGACCACGCTGGCGCTGCCCATCGGCACGTATAGGCCATCGCGCGGGGCCAGCGTGTAGCTCACGCCATCGACCTCAACCGTACCGGTACCGCTGCCAACGTTGACGACACCGAGCTCCCGGCGCTCTAGAAATGGTTTGCCGGCGGCGGAGGCGGGCTCGGATTGCGAAGGCAAACTGATGGGATTGCCCACCGGTGACGCGCCGCCAATGACAAAGCGTTCGTAATGCGAATAGGTGAGGCGGACTTCGCCGCCGACGAACAGCTCGCTCAGCAGGAAGCGCTCGCGCAGCTGCTCGTTGCTGGCTCCGGCCATGGAGTCGGGGTGGGCGGCGTGACAGGTTTTCTGGAACATGAGTGTGGCTCCGAGTGGGAAGTACGTAAGTGGAACTTAGGAATTAGCTATTGCGTGATCGTTAATTTCAATGACCTGTTGACTGCGCCATGAATCAACCGCCCCGAATCGTCATTGCGAGCCGTTGCTGCCGGCCACGCAATGAGGCGCTAGTCGCTTCGAACCTTGAGACGAAGTGGCACTCAGCGAGCGTGGTCCCGACAGGGGCGAGTACGCGCGGCTGGTTTACCGGTGTCATCTCGTACTCATCGTAAGTAAAAATTGCCATGCTCACCGCTTCGGCGGTTGACAGGAATCACGCACAATCAGGTGCGGGGTGACCGCCATCAGCTGCGGCTGGCGCGGTCCACGGATCGGCGGTTCAGTCGCCATCAGCATGCTTGCCGCCTGCCGACCTAGATCGCGAATAGGCAAATGAATGGTCGAGAGCGCTGGCCAGAGTTGCGAGGCGAGCGGGCTGTCGTCGTAGCCGGCGACGGAGAGATCTGCGGGAATGTTGAGCCCCATGCGCAGCGCCGCCTTGTAAACGCCGGCGGCCATTTCGTCATTGCAGGCAAAGATGGCCGTTGGACGCGGCGTGCGCGCCAGCAAGCGCTCGGCACCGGCAACGCCCGACTCAAACGTGTAGCCACCCTCGTAGACGCTGTCGTCACCGAGCGCGATACCGCGGCGCGCCAGGCCTTCAACAAAGCCGCCGCCGCGTTCGACCGATGATCGATAGCGCTTCGGGCCGGTGATCAAGCCAAAGTGGCGATGGCCTAGTGACTCGAGGTAGTTAGCGACCTCCGCACCGGCCAAGCGATCGTGGGTCAGCAGCATGTGCGAAGGATCATCGATCGGAATCGACGCAATGCGCACGTAGCGGCAGCCGATTTCCTTCAAGGCATCGGCCAGCGCCTGATCTTCGGACACCCGCGGAATGAGGATTAGTCCCCATAGCTTCTGCTTTTGCGCAAAACGCTTGATGCCTTCGATGTAGCCTTCGCTCTTGCTGTCGCAGGGATGCACAACCAGCTCAAAGCCAGAGTCACGCAGCGCGTCGAGCGCGCCGTATTGCATGTTGACGATGTATTGCGCGGTAGGGTTGTCGTAGACCAGGCCAATCAGAAACGAGCGCCGAAATGCGAGGCCGCGCGCCTGCGGATCTGGCGCGTAGCCCATCTGCTGCATCAGCCCCATGACGTGATCACGCGTGTTCGGCCGCACCAAGGGCGAGTCGTTGATGACCCGCGAGACGGTTTTCTTCGACACGCCGGCTAAGCGCGCCACATCGTTGATGGTTCCCTTGCCGCTGCGCTTGAGTCGAGCCGCTTCTTCTGCCTGCGGCGTTATCTCGACAGCGGCTGCGGGCGGCGCCTGCGCCTTTACCTTGCTCATGGCTGACATTCGAGGCGATTTTGCGGCAGCTTGAAGGCTGCGAGTTTTAGCTGTGCTCATAGTGACAAGAGTCTAACCGGCAGGCGGCCGACTAGCGGCTTACTGGGCCAACGGCTAAGCGCAGCCTGCGCCATTGAAGCCGGCGGCATCGCGGCAAACCTCAACGCAGCGCCGCCGGTAGCCACAGCGAAAGCGCAGGTATGAAGGTGACCAAGAGCAGCACCGCCAGTGCCGCGAGCCAGAACGGCCAAATGCTGCGCAAGGTTTGTGCGACATCGATCTTGCCGATGGCTGCGCCGACAAACAGCACCGAGCCCACCGG
>JBBSIY010000020.1:0-19956 GCA_038257785.1 Lysobacterales bacterium | reverse complement strand
TGTCGGAACGACCTGCAGACGGTCAAAGTGCGCGATCAATCAGCTGCGTCAATTGCGCCTTGCTAACCGCACCCACCTGCGTCGCCTGCACTTTGCCATCCTTGAACAGCATCAGCGTCGGAATGCCGCGAACGGCAAAGCTGCGCGGCGTCTTTTGGTTGTGGTCGATATTGATCTTGGCCACCTTCAGTTTGCCGGCATACGCCGTCGCAATGTCATCGACAATAGGCGCAATCATCTTGCACGGGCCGCACCATTCAGCCCAAAAATCGACAAGCACAGGCTCGCTCGACTGCAACACTTGAGTGTCGAAATCGGCGTCGGAAACTTCGTGCACATGGGAATTCAAGGCCTTACTCCAACGTTTTGGCCGCCGGTTGGCGAACGCATTCAGATACACTTGGGGGCGAACCCACGACCAGACAAGCGCCGGACGCGGCCGCCCGAGTGTGCGGCTATGCCGCCGGCGGAGCAAGCGCACGCATGCGCCACTAGAGAGCTAAATGTCAGACAAACCGCTTACCGATATCGCTTTTTCGAGTTTCGAGCTGCATCCGGCCCTGCTTGCCGGATTGTCCAACGCCGGATTTTCCCGCTGCACGCCTATCCAAGCGCTCACGCTGCCGATTGCCCTGCCGGGACGGGATGTGGCCGGACAGGCGCAGACCGGCACCGGCAAGACGCTGGCTTTTTTGGTCACGTTGATCAACCGCCTGCTGACCCGACCAGCGCTGGCCGAGCGCAAACCCGAGGATCCGCGCGCCTTGATTCTTGCGCCGACGCGCGAGCTGGCGATCCAAATTCACAAAGATGCGGTGAAGTTTGGTTCTGATCTTGGCCTACGCTTCGCCTTGGTCTATGGCGGCGTCGACTACGACAAGCAGCGCGAGCTGCTGCAGCAGGGCGTGGACGTCATCATCGCCACTCCGGGGCGGCTGATCGACTACGTCAAGCAGCACAAGGTGGTCTCGCTGCACGCCTGCGAAGTCTGCGTGCTCGATGAAGCCGACCGCATGTTCGACCTCGGCTTTATCAAAGACATCCGATTCCTGCTGCGGCGCATGCCGATCCGCACCGAGCGGCAGACGCTGCTGTTTAGCGCAACGCTGAGCCATCGCGTGCTTGAGCTGGCGTATGAGCACATGAACGAGCCGGAAAAGCTCGTGGTCGAGACCGAATTCATCACCAACGCCAAGGTCCGCCAGCTGGTCTATTTCCCGGCCGATGAAGAAAAGATTCCGCTGTTGATTGGCCTGCTGACGCGCAGTGAAGGCCATCGCACGATGGTGTTCGTCAATACCAAGGTGTGGGTTGAGCGCGTTGCGCGCGCCTTGGAGCGCGCTGGATTTCGCGTCGGCGTGCTGTCGGGCGATGTGCCGCAAAAGAAGCGCGAGACGCTGCTCGGACGTTTTCAGAAAGGCAATCTCGACATTCTGGTCGCCACCGACGTTGCGGCGCGCGGACTGCATATCGACGGTGTCAGCCACGTTTACAACTATGACCTGCCGTTCGATGCCGAAGACTACGTGCATCGCATCGGTCGAACCGCGCGGCTGGGTGCCGAGGGTGACGCGATCAGTTTTGCCTGCGAGCGCTACGCGATGAGCCTGCCCGACATTGAGGCCTTTATCGAACAAAAGCTGCCAGTGGCGGCGGTCGAATCCGACCTGCTAGTGGCGCTGCCGCGTGCGCCACGTGCGGCGGTGGAGGGCGATGAGGGCGGCGAAAGCGTCAGCGCGATCTTCCGCGAAGCGCGCGAAGCCAAGGCGGCCGAAGACGAACGTCGTGGCGTCACCCGCGGTGGCAGCAGTGCCGGACGCGGTGGCCGCAGCAGCGGCAGTGGATCTGCGCCTCGGCGAGATGATGGGGGTCGCGGTGAGCGGTCGGGTCGTGCACGTAAACCTGCTGTCTCTAACGTGCCGATGGCGGTTGAGCCTGTTACCGAGAAGCTGCAGGCGATACCTGCGCTAGCTGAATCTGTCCCACCGAATCGTCCCTCTAGCGAGTTCGATACGCCCGCCACCAGCACGCGCAAACCGCGTCGGCGACGCGGCGGACGCAATCGCCAGCGCGATGGTGAGGCGGTCGGTGCTGACAGCGGCAACGCCAACCCGACAGGCAGTGTTACAGCCGATGCACCGGCGGTCAGCGTCAGTAAGCCCAGCCTATTTGGTCGCATCAAGCAGGGCCTGCGTGCGCTAGTGAAACGGCCACCGCGCGGCAATCACTGATCGAACGGCGGACCCGACCGTAGCCAACAGAATGAACGGAGCTCTGCGTTTTCGATCGGGCTGCTACAGTTTGGCCCACGCCGATGTGGCGAGTTTGGGCAACGCGTGAGCGCATGGTTGACGCGCTAATCTCAGATCGATTGGCCCAGCGACTGGCCGTGCTTGCCCCCGCTGCATTGGCGGCGGCAGCGGCATGGCTGATATGGCAGCTAATTCAGCTTGTTTGGCTGCTGCTGGCCGGCCCGACGCTGCCGCTAGCAGCGCCCCCGCTGGCCACCCCCGAATCTGCACCGACCACTCAGGTGCAGGCGGTAGACGTATCGAAATGGCATTTATTTGGCGATGCCGGCGCCCGTCTCGATCTTTCGCGTCTGGCGCAAAACGCGCCGGCGACCTCACTCAAACTGACCTTGCGCGGCACGTTCAACGAAGACGCAGCCGACGGCGGCTACGCCATTATTTCTGACGAATCTGACGTGCATCGGCGCTATCAGGCCGGTGACACGCTGCCCGGCGACGCGCAGCTGATTGGTATCTACAGCGGTCGCGTGCTGCTGCGCCGCGGGGGGGTTGATGAATCACTGAGTTTGCCGAGCGTGCAGGCGGGCGCGCAGGTCGGCGCGGACGCAGGTCAAGGACGCGGCGGCCAGTCAGCCGGCGCAACGGGTACAGCGCCGCCCGCACCGATACGCAGCAGTGCGCCGGCCCCGTTTATCAATCCCAATCTCAGCGTTGGCATGCCCAGTATGGAGTCGCTACGTGCAGCGACCGGCACCGACGTAGCTGAGCTGGCCAAGCAGGTCAGCGTGTTTCCGGTATTGGAGAACGGTCGATTTGCCGGCGTGCGCTTGAGCGTTGGGCGCGATTCTGATTTGCTAGATCGCGCTGGCCTGCGGCCAACCGATATCATCACGGCGGTCAACGGCATCCCGCTCGATGGGCCTGAACGCATCGCCGAACTGACCACAGCGCTGCGCGACACGCGACAACTTAACCTGGCCGTGCGCCGCGATGGCAGCACGCTGCAAATTCCTGTCGGTCTATAGCCTTAGCGATGGAAAACCGAATGTCTCGAATTCACCTGCTGTCTGCCGCACTCGCGAGCGTCTTGCTGGGCGTATCCACCACGCTTTCGGCGCAGACGCCACCGCCGCCGCCCACCGTGATGGCACCCGCAGCGCCTAGCGCCGTGAGTCCATCGAATGGCAATGGCAAGAGCACGACGATCAATCTGCAGGGTGCGGATATTGGCGTCCTGATTCAGACAGTCAGCGAGATTACCGGCAAGAGTTTCATTGTTGATCCCGGCGTAGTCGGCAAAGTGACGGTGATATCCGGCCAGCAGATGGGGCCCGAGCAGGTTTACGAATTATTCCAGTCAGTACTGCGGGTGCACGGCTACGCCGCCGTGCCGTCGGGGATGGTCGTAAAGATCGTGCCTGAAGCGATTGCGCTGCAGGACGGCGGCGTCGCGGTGGCCAGCGGCAGCGGCGTTGATGAACTAGTGACCCGCGTGATCGAGGTCAAGCACGTCTCTGCGCAGGATCTAGTCACTTTGCTGCGTCCGCTGATGCCGCAGCAAGGCCACATGATCGCTCACAGCAATTCGCTGCTGGTGACCGACCGCGCTGGCAACGTTGATCGACTGACCTCGATCATCCGCAGAATCGATACCTCGGCCGATGTCGAGGTCGAGGTCATTCCGCTGCGCCACGCGAGCGCCTCAGAAGTGGGCCGCACCATTCTCGCTTTGGAGCCACCGAGCGGCGCGACGGCGGCACCGGGCGCGATGAAGCTGATCGCCGACGAACGCACCAACTCGGTACTGCTTTCAGGTGACCGCGCGCAGCGCCTGCGGATGCGCGCGCTGATCGCGCATTTGGATACGCCGCTTTCATCCGGCGACAACACGCAGGTGATCTATCTGCGCTACGCCAAAGCCTCCGAGCTGGTGTCGATACTCGACAGCGTCGCCGGCACGCTGACCAACACCGCGGTCAAAACCGAAGGTGCAAAGCCGGCCACGATTCAGCCACACGAAGGCACCAACGCGCTGATCATTACCTCTTCGCCGGCGGTGTATCGTGAGCTGGCTTCGGTCGTGCGTCAGCTGGACGTACCGAGCGTGCAGATTCTGGTCGAAGCAATTATTGCTGAGGTCAGTGATGATCTTGCTGATGAGCTCGGCGTGCAGTGGCAGACCACTACCATCGATAGCGACGGCAATGGCGGCCTGACCAGCGGCGTGATCGGCGGCACCAACTTCCCTGGCTCGACCAGTGGCGGCATCGTCAGTGCGCTCACCAACCCATATAGCGCGGTGGGATCTGGTCTCAATCTCGGCTACCTCAGCGGCACGGTGACTCTGCCGGGAAGCGACACGCCGCTGTTTCAGATCGGCGCCTTGGTTAAAGCGCTGCGCGGCGATGCGCGCGCCAACATGCTGTCGAATCCGTCCATCGTCACGCTCGATCACAAGCAGGCCGAGTTCAAAGTGGTGCAGGAGGTGCCGTTCTTGACCGGCCAGTTCACCAACACCGGTGCCGGCGGTGGCACCCAGCCGACCAATCCATTCCAGACCATCGAGCGCAAAGACGTTGGTCTGATTCTCACCGTCACTCCGCACGTCAACGAAGGCAGCAGCGTGCGGCTTGATCTCAAGCAAGAGGTCTCGTCACTCGCGCCCGGCGTGCAGGGAGCGTCCGATCTGATCACCAACAAGCGGGAGCTCACCACCAGCGTGATGGTGCCCGATGGCGGCATGCTGGTGCTGGGTGGGCTTACGTCAGAGGAAACCACCGAGAGCCTGCAGGGCGTGCCCGGCCTCTCGCGCATTCCGCTGCTCGGCAACCTGTTCAAGTCCCGCGCGTCGAAGCGCGGCAAGCGCAACCTGATGATATTCATCCGGCCGCGCATTTTGCGCGACGAGGCGACGCAGGCGGCCGTTTCTAGCGAGCGCTATAACTTCCTCCGCGCTGAGCAACAGCGCATGCGCGAGAACACCGAGCTGCGCTACAACGGCGAGAATCAGCCGCTGCTGCCGGCGCTGCCGCCCGCTGACCTGTTCAGCGCGCCGCCGCCACTGGGTTCACCAGAGAATCCGTCGAGGAACCCACCGAGTGAGTGAAGCGGTTGCGCCAGCGCGACCGGGTTTTGGCTTTGCCAAGCGCCACGGCGCGACGGTCACAGAATGGACGCCCACGCTCGCCGTCATTGCCTACAGGCCTGGGGTCAAGCCTGAGATAGTTTCCGAGCTGCGTCGTCACTGCGGCGTACCGATTCGCCTAGACCGAGTGGAAGCCAGCGCATGGGATCGCCTGCTGCGCGACCTGTATGAATCAGGCACCGACGACGCTCGCGCGATGGTCGCCGACTTCGACGATCAGCTCGACCTGCGGCAAATTGCCGACTCGCTGCCCGAGCCCCAAGACCTGCTGGAGAGCGAAGACGACGCGCCCATCATTCGGCTGATCAATGCGCTGCTGACTGAAGCCGTCAATGAGAATGCGTCCGACATCCACATCGAGCCGTTCGAGAATCGGCTGGTGGTGCGCTTTCGCATCGACGGCGTGCTGCGCGAAGTGCTCGCTCCGCAAAAAGCCGTGGCGCAGCCGGTGGTCTCACGCATCAAGGTGATGGCCAAGCTTGACATCGCCGAGAAGCGCCTGCCGCAGGACGGGCGCATCGGCTTGCGTATTGCCGGTCGTCCGGTCGATGTGCGCGTGTCGACCATCCCCGCCGGACATGGCGAGCGCGTCGTGCTGCGTCTGCTCGATAAACAAGCCGGGCGGTTGGATTTGTCGCAGCTCGGCATGGACCCAACAACCTCGGCGCGCATCGATCAGCTGATTCATCGCCCACACGGCATTCTGCTGGTCACCGGCCCGACCGGCAGCGGTAAAACCACCACGCTGTATGCGGCGCTGGAGCGTTTGAACGACTCAACCCGCAATATTCTCACCGTCGAAGATCCCATCGAGTACTACCTCGACGGCATTGGTCAGACCCAGGTCAACGCGCGTGTCGATATGACCTTCGCGCGCGGACTGCGAGCGATCCTGCGGCAAGATCCCGACGTGGTGATGGTCGGCGAAATTCGCGATTTGGAAACCGCCGAGATCGCCGTGCAGGCCTCGCTCACTGGCCATCTGGTGCTTTCGACGCTGCACACCAATAGCGCGGTGGGTGCGGCAACGCGTCTGCGCGATATGGGCATCGAACCGTTTCTGCTCAGCTCGTCCTTGATTGGCGTGTTGGCGCAGCGACTAGTGCGCGTGCTCGATCCCGCAATGCGCGAGTCCTACGTGCCGAGTCAGGCCGAATGTGCGGCATTTGGTCGCGCATTCGACAGCGATCTGCGCTTCTATCGCCCAGGCCCTGACGCACGCGGACCCGATGCGCGCGGCCGCAACGCTGGCTATCGCGGTCGCAGCGGCGTGTATGAATTGGTGCTGGTCGATGAAGCCATGCGTGCCGCAATCCACGATGGTGCCAACGAAGCCGCGCTGACCCGTCTCGCGCGGGCCAACACGCCGGCGATGATCGACGACGGCTGGACCAAAGTGCTTGACGGCACCACCTCGGTAGACGAGGTGCTGCGCGTCACCCGCGACGAATGACGGTCGCGGAAGGCTAGGAAAGTGCTGGCGATGCCACCTTTTTCACCACGGCCTTTTTAGCGGCCGCTTTCTTCGCCGCCGGCTTTTTCTTTGCTGACTTTTTCGCCGCCGCTTTCTTTGCAGGCGCTTTCTTGACTGCGGGTTTGGCGTCCGCGCCTGCCGCTGCTTTTTTGCTCACCGCTTTCTTCGTGGTGCCTTTCTTGGCGGCACCGCGGCCTCGGCCGGGCTTCGGTGGCGGCGCGGTTTCCATAATGGTTTGGCAGTCGGCCAAGGTTAGGCTGGCAGGCTCGCGGTCTTTCGGAATGCGGCCATTGCGGCTGCCGTCGGTGACGTAAGGGCCGTAGCGACCATTGAGAACCTGAATGTCGCTGCCTTCAAAGGCTTTGATCAAGCGATTGGCGGCGATTTCTTCCTTCTCGCGAATGCGCGCGACGGCGGTTTCAAGATCAATCGTGTACGGATCGTCTTCTTTCTTCAGCGAGGCGTAGACGCTGCCGCGCTTGGCGAACGGGCCGAAACGACCGATCGCGACGCTGACGACTTCGCCGCTGTCCTCGCCCAGCGTGCGCGGCAGCTTAAACAGCTCGATCGCATCGTCCAGGCCGATGGTGTGCATGCTTTGGCCGGGTCGCAGGCTGGCATACGTAGGTTTGTCGCCGTCCTCCGTGGTGCCGATCTGTGCGAACGGTCCGTAGCGGCCGAGGCGCACGGTTACCGGCTTGCCCGACTTCGGATCGATGCCTACGACACGCGCGCCGGTGGCTTCAGAGCGATCAACTGACTCACTCTTATCGTCCACTAGCGCTTTGAACGGGGTCCAGAAGCGCGCCAGCAGCGGCACCCAGTCCTCTTCGCCGCGGCTTACTGCATCAAGCTCATCTTCGAGTTTGGCGGTGAAGTCGTAATCGACGTACTTCGCGAAGTGGCTGCTAAGAAATGTGGCGACCGCGCGGCCAACGTCGGAGGGTCGGAAGCGCCGGCTGTCGAGAAACACATACTCCCGGTTCAGCAGCGTCTGAATAATGCTGGCGTAGGTGCTGGGTCGACCGATGCCGTATTCCTCAAGCGTCTTGACCAGCAGCGCCTCGGAAAAGCGCGGCGGCGGCTCGGTAAAATGCTGATCGGCCGTGATGACCTCGAGCGGCACCTTCTCGCCGACGCGCAGCGCCGGCAGCTTGCGGCCTTCATCGTCGTCATCGGCGCTTTTGGCGTCTTTGCCTTCTTCGTAAACGGCCAGAAAGCCAGGATCAACCACGGTCGTGCCGCTGGCGCGGAAGTTGTGCTCAGAGCCAGCAGCAAGGTCAACCGACACCGTGTTTAGGGTCGCGTGAATCATCTGGCAGGCGATGGCGCGCTTCCAGATCAGCTCATAGAGCTTGGCGGAGTCGGCATCGAGAAATGCAGCCACGGATTTGGGCGTGAGCGCAGCCGAGGTGGGTCGAATCGCCTCATGCGCTTCCTGCGCGTTCTTCGACTTGGTGCGATATTCGTTGGCCTGCGCCGGCAGCGCCTGCGGGCCGAACTGGCGGGCGATGACGTCACGGATATCGGCCACAGCATCGTTGGCAAGATGGGTGGAGTCGGTACGCATATAGCTGATTAGGCCGACGGTCTCGCCATCGCCGAGGGCCACGCCTTCATAGAGCTTCTGCGCAATGCGCATGGTGCGGCTGGTCGAGAAGCCAAGCTTGCGCGCGGCTTCCTGCTGCAGGGTCGAAGTAATAAACGGCGGAGACGGGCGACGCTTACGCTCTTTACTCTGTACGTCGCTCACCACGAGCGCGCTGCTCGCGGCGGCAATCACGCGTTCGCGCGCGGCGTTGGCCGTCACGCCGTCGGTGATGTCGAACTGTTCGAATTTCTTACCATCGAGCTTGTTCAGACGCGCGCTGAACGGCTGCGCCGCGTGTGCAAGCCGCGCTTCAAATGTCCAGTATTCGCGCGCCTTGAATGCTTCGATCTCTTCCTCGCGCTCGACAATCATGCGCAGCGCGGGACTTTGCACGCGCCCTGCCGACAGCCCGCGCTGCACCTTGCGCCATAGCACCGGCGATAGATTGAAGCCGACCAAGTAATCGAGTGCTCGTCGCGCCTGCTGCGCATTCACTAGATCAGTCGACACGCTGCGCGGATTGGCCACTGCTTCCTTCACCGCACGCGGCGTGATCTCAGTAAAGACGACGCGCTGCAGGGTGCGGCCTTCAAGCAGTCCGCGTTCTTTAAGAATTTCCGCAATGTGCCAGCTGATCGCCTCGCCTTCGCGATCAGGATCGGTTGCCAGAAACAAGTGGTTGGCGCTGCGCGCTGCGCGGGCGATGGCCTCGACATGTTTCTCATTTTTGTCGATGAGGCTGTAATTCATCGCAAAGTCGCGCTCGGGATCGACCGCGCCTTCTTTCGGCACGAGATCGCGGACGTGGCCAAAGGAGGCCAGCACATGGAAGTCCTTGCCGAGGTATTTGTTGATCGTCTTGGCCTTGGCTGGCGATTCGACGATTAGCAGATTTTTGGCCATGGAGTTCGCGAGTCTTTAGCGAGAGGGTGCAAGTGATTGCGGACGATATTCAGTGAAGCAAGTGGCAACACGACGACGCCTGCCGCGCGGCTGCGCAACAGGCATCTCTATATAAGTGAATGCACACGCTGCGAAGAGCTGTCAAGCAAGTGCGTGTGCGTGCGCCTAGTTAACTCCCCAGCAGACCCACCGCCGCGTATGCGTCGAGGGGCAGAGTTGCCGGCTTCGAGCCTTAGTGCAAAGGCTCGTCTTCATCGACAAACATGTGATTTTCCATCCAGGCGAACGCCGCTTCTTGGCCGGGCTGATTGAACAGCACCATCAGCACCACCCACTTGAGGTCGTCTAGGTCGATCTCCTCGCAGTCGAGCGCCATTACGCGATCTAACACCAGCTCGCGACGGGTAGGATCAAGCACCCCGTTGCGCTCTAACGACATCAAAAAGCCACGGCATTCGCGATCTAAGCGCGCCTCTTCAATCTCCGCATAGAGACGCACTGGGCCAGTCGCCGCGCGCGTATGAACGTCCGGCCGCTCGCGCGCCAGTTCGTCAAGCCAATCAAAGGCTTTGCTGATCTCGGTAGGGCTGAATCCTGCCTGCAGCAGGCCTGCTTGCAGCGACTCGCGATCGCGGACGGCATCCGGGTCTTCGTAGAAATAATTCTCGAAGAGGTAAAGCAGTACGTCCAATATGGTCTCTTTCATCCATCCTCGGCGGCGCGGCGATTAAGCGGCGCAGGTTGCGGACGTCAGGTCTGGCGTGCGTAGCGACCGTGACTAGCGGCAACGCGGCCTTCCAGTTCCATTAGGGTCAGCATGGAGGATAGGGCTTCGACGGTCAACCCGGTGCGTTCGACCAGCGCATCCATGCCGACGGGGTCATGACCCAGCGCGCGCCAGAGCAGCTGGTCATTGTCATCACGTTGCGCAGCGCGCTCTTCCGGCGGCGCGGCACTGAGTGTCGGCGCAAGCCGGTCGCGCAGCAGTCCGCCAAGCTCACGCGCGGATGGCGCAAGGGCGTCGAGGACTTCTTTAGCGGTTTCAACGAGTGCCGCTCCGTCACGGATGAGTCGGTGGCAACCGCGCGCCATCGGGTTGTGAATTGACCCTGGGAGCGCGAACACTTCGCGGCCGGACTCTGCGGCAAGCCGAGCGGTGATCAACGCGCCGCTGCGCATATTGGCTTCGACGACGAGTACGCCCAGGGACAGTCCAGCAATGATGCGATTGCGGCGCGGAAAGTTCTCGCGCCGCGCGCCGGTGCCGGGCGGAAATTCGCTGACCAGCGCGCCGCTGCTGGCCACGATCGCGTGTGCGAGGTCGCGATTGCCTGCCGGATAGATGCGGTCAGGGCCTGTCCCCATCACCGCAATGGTGAGCGCGCGCGCATCAAGCGCGGCGCGGTGCGCTTCGGCGTCCACCCCTTCGGCCAACCCGCTGGTGATGGTGAGCCCAGCCTTTGCGAACTCGGTTGAGAACGTGCGCGCATTGTCGCGACCGCCGGAGGTGGGGTTGCGGCTGCCGACGACGCCGACTTGCGCGCCCCAAAGTGGCTCAACGGCACCGACGACAAACAGCGCGGCGGGCGCATTGGGCGAGCGCGCCAGCAGTGGCGGGAAGTCTTCACTGTCGATCGTCAGCAGATGGTGCTTGGCGCTAGCGAGCCACTGCAGGTCGGCTGCCACGGCGTCCGGATCGCCGGTGCGAAGCCAGTCAATCGTGGCGACAGGAAGTCCGGCGGATCGCCAGCCCGAAGCGCCCGCAGCAACTGCCGCTTCGGCGCTACCAAACCGTTCAAGCAGCTGTCGAATCCGCACGCCCCCAAGGCCGGGGGCGCGGACGAGCGTCAGCCAAGCCTGCGCCGCGAGCGGCGCGTGAGACAGTGGCATGACGCTGGGAGCGGATCGCGCTAGAGCGCGACCGGCGCTTTGAGTACGTCTTCCAACTTCGCGGGCCGAACGCCGTTCATGATCAAGCCGTAGCTCACTCGATCAAAGGTGCGGAAGATCATCACATGGCCAACAAACTCATCTGGCAGCGTGACCTTGTTGCGCGGCAGGTTGGCGCTAATGCGGTGCGGATGCGCCACATCGTCGCGAACGGCCTCGCCCGGATGGTAGATCGAGTAGACTTGGCCATTCTCGACACCTTCGCTAGCACCCGCTGACAGCGCCACGACATCGCGAGGTCCGCCGTATAGAAAGCGATCAGTCTGCGCCAGCACGCGCATGCCTTCAGGAACTGAATTGGGCGCACGCGGTTGGAACGAAAGATCAAACGGACGGTTGTCTACCGGCATCAGCAGATCGCCTTCCTTCACTTCCATGCCTTGGTCGGCAAGTAGGAGGGTCGCCGGATCGCCACCGACGGTGATGACGCCCGTCGCGCGCTCAATGACCTCATAGCCCAACACTTCAAAGCCGTTGTCAGAGGCGGCGAAGTAGGCCCATTCGATGCCCGAAGTCTGGCTTTCCAGACCGAAGGCGCGCGAATACGGATCGCTTTTCAGGCGCTTGCGGCTGGTTACCGGGTGCGGGTGGATCGCGTAGCGGACGCTGGGCCGCACTACGGCAAACTCTTGCCCGACTTCAAAGTCAGTGCCGCGAACGTAAGCGACCTGCTGCGAGGTGGAACGCAAGCGACCCTCCTCGAGCTTGAGCACATACGGCAGGCTCTCAAGCGTCTCTTCGTCGATCACTCGCGGCTTGCGCAAGAACGCCTCGATGTCGGCCAGCGGAATGGCCGGAATCGCATCCAGCGACTGACTGCGTGCCCTCGGCGATAGCTTAGTAACCTGCAGCTGTGGACGCCCGCCAAGGTAAGCCAAGCTGATGACGTCACCCGGATAGATCAGGTGCGGGTTTTCGATTTGCGGGTTCGCCTGCCAGATTTCTGGCCACAGCCAAGGCTCGTTTAGAAAGCGCGAGGCAATGTCCCACAGCGTGTCGCCACGCTTGACGACATATTCGTCCGGGTGATCGCTACGTAAATCAACCGCCATCGCCACGCAGCTGAAAGTGATCAACGCTGCAGCGCAAACTGCAAGAAGTTTTTTAAGCATGACTGCCATGTGCCTGTTTCCCCAGCAGGTTTTCTGCACTATAGCCCAAAGGTTGCCGACAAACGAGAGCCCCCGTTCGGCGTTCGCCAGCACGGGTAGAATAGCGCTATCTCACGGCTTGAGGCGGGTGCTTTCAGCCCCCAGTTGACTGTCTATGTCGATATTAGAAATTTTGGAGTTCCCCGACCCGCGATTGCGCACCGTTGCGCGGGCGCTGACGCCTGCTGATTTTACGCCGGCGCTGCAGCAATTAATCGACGACATGTTCGAAACGATGTACGCCGCTCCCGGCATTGGTCTGGCGGCAAGTCAGGTCGATGAGCACCTGCGCTTCATGGTGATGGACGTGAGCGAGACTCACGATCAGCCGAGGGTGTTCATCAACCCGCAGATCACCGCGCATACGGGCACTCAGGTGTATCAGGAAGGCTGCCTGTCGGTACCGACCATTTACGCCGATGTTGATCGCTATGAGCGCATTGAGGTCAGTTTTCTTGATCGCGCAGGCGCGGCGCGGACCTTAACGGCAGACGGTCTTTTAGCGGTTTGCATCCAGCACGAGATGGATCATCTGGCCGGCAAGCTGTTTGTTGATTACCTCTCGCCGCTGAAGCGCGAAATGGTGAAACGCAAGCTCGCTAAGCAGCGCCGCGCTAACGCCGCCTAATGAGCACCGCGACCAGCGCGAGCGCGGCATGACGCTGCGTGTGGTGTTTGCCGGCACGCCAGCGTTTGCGGTGCCGTGTTTACGGGCTTTGCTGAAAGCCAGCGTTCACTTGGTGGCTGTTTACACGCAGCCTGATCGCCCGACAGGTCGCGGGCGGCGGATCGACGTTAGCCCGATAAAGCAGGCGGCTGTAGATGCAGGTGTCGAGGTGCGCCAGCCGGATCGACTGCGCGGCAAAGATGCCGTGAAGGCTTTGCGCGATCTCGCGCCCGATCTCATGGTTGTGGTCGCGTATGGACAGCTGCTGCCGCAGGCGGTGCTGGACATTCCGCGGCTTGGCTGCTGGAACGTGCATGCATCGTTGCTGCCGCGCTGGCGCGGCGCGGCGCCGATTCAGCGCGCGATTGAAGCCGGCGACGGCGAGTCCGGCGTCTGTCTGATGCGCATGGAAAAGGGCCTCGATACCGGGCCAGTCATGCTCAGTTTGCGCACGCCTATCGCCGCTGAGGAAACCGCTGGCGAGCTGCACGACCGGCTTTCCCTGCTCGGTGCGGAGGCGCTGTCTGACGGAGTTCGATTGGTGCAGATGGGGCTGATCCCACAGCCGCGTGCGCAGTCGGATGTCGGTGCCACCTATGCGCGAAAGCTAGAGAAATCCGAAGCGCGGTTGGACTGGTCGCAGGATGCGGTGGCGTTGGCGCGCAAGGTTCGCGCCTTCTCGCCGTGGCCGATTGCCGAAGCCGAGGTGGCGGGCGAACGCGTGCGGATTCATCGCGCCATTGCTTTGGACCATGTCGCTGCGACTCAGCGCGATCCTGACCAGGCCGTTAGCGCCGCGGCCGGCGAGATCATTGCCGCAGGCGGTCAGGGTATCGACATCGCCTGTGCCAGCGGTGCGCTGCGCCTTCTGGATGTTCAGCGTGAGGGCGGTCGCGCCATGCCGGTGCGCGACTATCTCAACGCGCGGCCGGCACTTCGGACGTGACCGAAGCGGCCGGCGCAGCGTCGCGTGCGGCAGCGGCGGGTGTGCTGGCGCGCGTTCGTTTTGCCGGCGAATCCTTGCGCGCCGCCATGCCCTTACTCGGCGATGAGCTAGCTGACACGCGTGATCGTGCGCTCGCCGAATCGAGCGTGTTTGCCGCATGCCGCGGACTGTTCCGCTACGAGGCATTACTGGCACAGCTGCTGACCAAGCCGCTGTCGCGCGCTGACGCCAGCGTTCACAGCCTGCTGATGGTCGGGTTGGCGCAGCTGGATTCCTTGGGTATGTCAGCGCATGGCGTCGTCGATGCCTGCGTGGGCGCCGCGCGTGTCTTGGGTAAGCCTCGCCATGCCGGCGTGGTCAACGCCATCTTGCGCCGCTTCATCCGTGAGAAAGACCCATTGCTTGCGGCTATTGCCGGCAGTGAGGAGGCGCGCCTCAATCACCCGCGCTGGTTGATCGATGCTCTGCGCGATGCATGGGACGATGCGGCGGAGCCGGCGATGCTCGCCGCTAATGCCGTGCCGCCGCTGTGGCTACGCGTCAATCGTCGGCGCATAGACGTCGAAGCCTACTGCCAACTGCTGCGCAGCGCCAAGATCGAGTTCAGCGTGGATGCTCAGCTGCCGAACGCGTTAAAGCTTCCCAACGCGCCGCCTGCACGCCGTCTGCCCGGCTGGGATGCGGGGTTGATTTCAGTGCAAGACCGGTCAGCGCAACACGCAACATTGGCGCTGGATCTGCGCCAAGGCCAGCGCGTGCTTGACGCCTGTGCTGCGCCGGGCGGCAAGACCGCCGCGATGCTCGAATCGACCGACGCAATCGAGGTGCTTGCCGTCGATTCCGACCCCACGCGCTTGGCGCGGATGGGCCCCGCGCTCGCCCGACTTGGCCTGCACGCTAACCTGCTTGCGGCGGAAGTACAGCACCCAGATCGCTGGTGGGACGGCAGACCGTTTGATCGCATTTTGCTCGACGCGCCGTGTTCGGCCACCGGCATCTTGCGACGCCAGCCGGATATTCGCTGGCATCGCCGCATCACCGACATTGCGCCGCTTTGCGCGCTGCAGTCGCACATGCTTGACGCGCTGTGGCCTTTGCTCGCTGTTGGAGGCCGACTAGTCTATGCAACCTGCTCCATTCTTCCGACCGAGAACGCGCAGCAAATCAATGCGTTTATCGCCCGTCACCCTGACTGCCAAGCGCAGCTGCTTGCGGCTGATTTTGGCCGGGTGTCGGGCGCAGGCTACCAGCGACTGCCCGGCGAGAATGACGGCGACGGATTCTTCATCGCGGCGCTACAGCGCGTTTGAGCTAAGGTGACTGCGCATGGTGATTGATCGGCGTGGGTGATCGAGGTGGGTGATTCGCGACAATTCGTCGTCCTGAGCGCGCTAGGGCTTGCGCTATTGGCAGGCTGCGCCGGATCGACCTCCGAGCGTGCTGAACTCATCAGCGCGCGGCCGGTTGCGAGCGCAAGCGGTGCTGATCTTGAAGTCGTGCAGCAGCTGCGCTTGTCGTCACCAATGCTCGGCGCGCTTGATGCCGGTATTCCTCTGCAGCTGGTTTACCGCATTGTCGGCTGCGGCGGCGCGACCGCTGAGTCGCGCCTCGAGCTGAGTTATTCCGCCCTCACGCATCGCTACGGCCTGCGCGCAGGCAGCGACGAGCAGCGCTATTTCAGCCGGCGCAGTGCGTTGCTTGCGTCGCTGGACCGTATCCGCCTGCCGCTTGCAGACCGCCGCGCGCTTGCCTGTGATGGCAAGGTGCAGCTGCAGCTTGATCTTGCGGCCTTGCCGCTTCCGTTACGCCTGCCGGCGCTGTTGCTGCCGGGCGAATGGCGATTGACTTCATTGGTGTACGCATGGTCGGCCGAGAGCGTTTAAGCGCACGCCTAGGCTGGGCCGCACTGGCTTTGGCGCTGGTGCTTCTAGTGCTGGTGTCCTTGTATCTGGCGGCGGATGCGGAGGGCCTTGGCCAGCGCTATGCGCGCTTCTATCCCTACGTATTTGGACTCGCCGGCGCTGCCCTGCTGACATTGACGGCGGCTATTCTCCTGCGTCTGTGGCGACTGGCGCGCGACGTGCGCGCTGGCGTGCCGGGCGCGCGGCTCACCCGTCGCCTGTTGCTAATTTTGCTGCTGCTGGCCCTGCCGCCGGTGGCGCTGGTGTATGCGTTCGGCGCGCGCTTTATAGCCGCGACGGTTGACACTTGGCTGATTGCCAACAGTGCCGAAGCGCTGGACGAAGCGCTGGTGGTGGGGCGGCTGTATTTAGATGATCGTCTCGTCGCGGCCGAAGCCGACATCACGCGCGCGGCGACGCAGCTAGCCGGCGCGTCCGATGTTGATTTGCCGCTTGAGCTTGAGCGCGTGATTGACGGCAGTCAGGCACAGCAGCTGGCGATCTACAGCGATGGTCGATTGCGCGCGATTGCCGCCGCTGATCCGCAGTGGCTGATCGCTGCGCCGCCGACGGAAGACATGCGTCTGGCTGCCAGTGCGCGAGGGCGCTATACCAATACGGAGGTCGTCGATGGGCGGCTGCGGCTGCGCGTGCTGTGGCCGATTAGCGGCAATCCGCGCGGGCGGGTGCTGCAGGGGCTGTATACGCTGCCGCAAGACTATGCAGATCGTCTGGCGCGCTTAGAGGCGTCGGCCGCTGCGGTGCGCCAGGCGAGTTTTTTGCGCGACGCGCTGAAGCTCGCATTTCAGCTGATTCTCACGCTAGTCCTGTTGGTCTCCGTGCTGCTGGCCATCCTGCTTGCGTTTGACGTCGCGCGTCGCGTGGTTGATCCGATCGCGCGCCTCGCGGCGGCCAATCGGGAGGTGGCTGAGGGCCGCTTTGATGCGCGCCTGCCCGATACCCGAGACGATGAGCTAGGGCTTTTGGCACGCAGCTTCAACCGCATGGTCGATGACCTCCAGCGCGCCAGCGAAGAGGCGCGAAGCAGCGCGGAAGAAACCGAACGGCAGCGCGCATTTCTTGAAACCGTGCTGTCGCGGCTAACCTCCGGCGTGCTGGTGATCGATGCCGAAGCGCGGCTGCGCAGCAGCAATGCCGCCGCCGCTGATTTGCTTGGCTGCGATCCGAACACGCTGATCGATCAGCCGCTGGGCGCGCTCGCCGAGCGGGCGCGCAACCTGCGGCCATTCGTCGAAGCGCTGCTTTCGCGCCTTGGCGAAGGTGTACGCGAGTTTCGCGAAGAAGTGGCGCTGCCGCGCGATGAGGGCCGTCAGCTGCTGATGCTGCGCGGCGCACGTTTGCCCGATGGCGGCATGGTCGTCGTCTTCGATGACACCACAGAAATTGATCGCGCGCGACGCGACGCGGCCTGGGCCGAAGTTGCCACGCGGCTGGCCCACGAAGTCAAAAATCCGCTGACGCCGATTCAGCTCGCTGCCGAGCGTTTGCGGCGCCGAGTGATGCCCAAGTTGGATAGCGTCGAAGCCGACGTCGTTGATCGCGCGACAAACACCATCGTGGCGCAGGTCGATGCGCTGAAAACGATGGTCAACGCGTTCGGCGACTACGCTCGTCCGCCGGCTTTGACGCGAGGCGTTTTAGATGTGAACTCGCTAGTACGCGAGGTGCTTGAACTCTACGCCGGCGATCCGCGTCAGCAGGTAGCCGCGCGCTTGGGCGACAGCGCGCCATCCATAAGCACGGATGCGGGTCGCCTGCGACAGGTGCTGCATAACCTCATTAAGAACGCGCAGGAGGCATCGAGTGAGCGCGAATCGGTGCAGATTGAGGTGGGTACGGAGCTGCTCATCGATGGCAACCGCCGTTGGCTGGACCTTTGGGTATCCGATGACGGCCCAGGTCTTCCCGATGGCTTCGACGCCACATGGTTCGAACCGTACCGCACTACAAAAACTAAGGGCACCGGCTTGGGGCTCGCCATCGTGCGAAAAATCGCGGAAGAGCACGGTGGTCAGCTTCTCGCAAGCAACCAAAAAGCAGGTGGAGCACGCTTCACGCTGCGCTTGCCGGCTTAGCGCTTGGCGTTCTAGGAAAGCAGCGGCGATACGTCGAGTGCGGCCGATGTGAAGTCACACGGATTAGCCAGCACGCCGAGGCACGGCGCATCTAAGCGCTCGCGCAGTATCTCTAAGGTTGCATCGGCGAAGCGCATGTCGCGGTCAACCATGCTGGCGATCCACCCGACCACCGATACGGCGTCCGCGCGCAGCGCGCGCAGCGAGAGCAGGGCGTGATTGATGCAGCCAAGTCGAACGCCCACGACCAAGATCACCGGCAGCTGCAGGGCGCGCACCAAATCCACCTGCATTAGCTCGCGCGACAGCGGTGCCATCCAGCCGCCAACGCCTTCGACCACCACGTGGTCGGTCTGCTGACTAAGCGCGCTAAACGCATTGATCAGTCGGGGAAGTTCCACTTCGACAGCGTCTATGGCGGCGGCGATTTCGGGCGCGGTGGGTTCGATCAGCGTAAGCGGATTGACTAGCGCGTAATCGGCCGCGGGATCGCTAGCCGACTGCAGCGCCAGCGCGTCATCGTTGCGATAGCCCTCAGAGGTTGCATGCGCGCCACTCGCCACCGGCTTCATGCCGATAGCGCTTGCGCCGCGGCGACGCAGCGCATGCAGCAGAGCGACGCATGCACCGGTTTTTCCGGCATCGGTGTCGGTGCCGGTGACATAGACGGAGACTGGCATGGTGGCTCGCTTACGGGCGTGATCTGGCCAAGTCTAGAGCCGTCTGATCCCTTGTAGAACCGTTTTTGGTCGGCTCAACCGCGATTGCTCGGTACACTCTAGACGTCAGCAATGGAGTAACCATGTTCGCAAACGCCCATCTTGAAGGCAGTAAAGCCGAGCAATACGCGCAGCTGCATCTACAGGCGCAGGCGCTGATGCACGGTGAGCCAGACCGCATCGCCAACGCGGCCAACCTAGCTGCGCTGGTGTATCACGCCCTGCCAGATCTCAACTGGGTTGGTTTCTATTTTTTTGATGGCAAGGAGCTAGTGGTGGGTCCGTTTCAAGGTCATCCGGCCTGCGTGCGAATTGCGCTGGGGCGCGGCGTTTGCGGTACCGCCGCGCAGACGCGGCAGACGCAGCGTATCGCCGATGTAGATGCGTTTCCCGGCCACATCCCCTGCGACTCGGCGTCGCGCTCTGAGCTGGTGGTGCCGCTGTATCGCGACGATCAGCTAATTGGCGTGTTCGATCTTGACAGCCCGATCCTTGATCGTTTCGACGCCGACGATCAGCGCGGCCTTGAGGCCATCGCCGCTGCATTTGTCGAACAGCTCACCACGCACCATCTGGAGCACGCGTAATGGCCGCAGCGCAAACCGAAAAAATGATGAACGTGGGTCCGAAGTCGGCCGCTTGGCTGCGCCAGGTTGGCATCCGCAGCCGCGAAGATCTTGCGGCGCACGGCGCGGTCGGTGCGTTTGCCAAGATCAAGCGCGCGGGATTTCGGCCCAGCTTGAATCTGCTCTATGCGCTCGAAGGTGCCTTGCTCGAGTGTCACTGGCAGCAGCTGCCCGAGGAGCGCCGCGGCGAACTGCTCATCGCTGTGGATGCCGCATTGGCACTGCTGCCGAATGCCAAGGGACGAGCCGCCGGCGCTGTGGTCGAACGCAGCGGGGCCGAGTACGAAGCCGACACCGCCAGCGATTCATCGGCGGACGGTGACGAAGACTCGAGCGCCCTCAGTTTTGACGATGGCGCGGCACGATCAAGCGACAGCCGCGACGACTGAACTCAGGCGTCGCGCACTAGCCAGTCGGGCGCACAATCGCCAGCGTGCGTGCGTCTTCGCGCCATGCGGGCGTGCTGCGGATACGCGGCAACACATCATCTGGCGTGGCCACGCGCGACCACATGCTGGCGTGCTCGGCGTTCATG
>JBBSIY010000019.1:0-20350 GCA_038257785.1 Lysobacterales bacterium | reverse complement strand
GCCTTCACGTGAAAGCCATTAGCTGCGCCATTGCGATAGTGCACGCCCTGCGCGCTGCGGCTTGCCGAGATGACCCAACGAACTAAGCAATCCGACGGTAACCAACACCAATGCCAGCGCCAGCGCCGCCGCATGCGGCGCCAATGAGATCGAGCGTTCGGGCGTCAGCAGCAGCGCGAATGCAATCCACGCCGCCAGACCGTAGCCGGCACCCGAGAGCGTGGTGAAGAAAATTACCGAAAAAGCAGGATGCATCAGCGACTCAAAATCCGATCAAGCCAGCGCAGCGCGGTCGGTAGCTGCGTCGTGTCGAGGTGTTCCTCTGCTGCTTCGTTGACGCGACCGGCTCGCCGTGCGCGCGGCGGCAGATACTTATTGGTCGGCCGGTAGCCAAGCTCGGGCAACAGATCGACGCCGCTGCGTTCGGCGACGAGTTTCGAAACAGCTGAATCAGGATCGCCTAAATCGCCGAAGTGCCTGGCTCGCGTTGGGCAGGCCTGCACGCAGGCCGGCTGGCGCTCGGCTTCTTCAAGATGCTCGTTGTAAATACGATCCACGCACAACGTGCATTTTTTCATCACGCCTTCGACCGCGCTGTACTCGCGCGCGCCGTACGGACATGCCCAGCTGCACAGCTTGCAGCCGATGCACTTGTCCTCGTCGATCAAGACAATGCCGTCTTCCGCGCGCTTGTAGCTGGCGCCGGTCGGGCAGACGGTAACGCACGGTGCGTCTTCGCAGTGCAGGCAGGATCGCGGAAAGTGCAGCGTCATCGCCGGCTGGCCGGTTTCAGCAGGCGGCGCTACTTCATAGCTGTGCACGCGATTGAACCAGACGCCGAACGGCCCCTTGGCGTAGGGGTTTTCATCGGTGAGCGGCCCGGCGATGCCACCTGCGTTCCACTGCTTACAGGCAACCGCGCAGGCGTGACATCCAACGCAGGTGTCTAGGTCGATGACCAGTCCCAGCTTCTTCGTGCTGGCCGCGGGCAGCGAAGTCATGGCGTCGTTCAGAACTCCCAGAACACCGGAATAAAGGCAACCGCAATGCCCCAAAAAATCAGGTTGAGCGGCACGCCGATCTTGACGAAATCGGTGAATTTATAGCCGCCGATGTTGTAGACCATCGTGTTGGTTTGATAGCCCACCGGCGTCGCAAAGCTGGTCGACGCGGCAAATGCCACGGCCACCAAAAACGGCGTGGGACTAACGCCGAGTGTTGCTGCGGCAGCGGCTGCAATCGGCACCATCAACACCGCCGTCGCGTTGTTGCTCATCGCCTCGGTTAGCGTGGCCGTGAGCAGATAGAGCATGGCCAGCGCCGCCAATGGTCCATACCCACCTACCAGCCCCATTGTGTGGCTGGCGATGAGATCCGCCGCCCCCGACTTTTGCATCGCGATACCCAGCGGCAGTACACCGGCCAGCAGCACGATCACGCGCCAGTCAATCGCCTCGTAGACCTCCTCTGGATCTAGACAGCGCGTCGCAACCAGCGCGATGCAACCGAGAATCGCCGATGCGACGAGGGGCAGCCAACCGAGCACGGCCGCACCGACGACCGACACCATGATCGCGGTCGACAACCATGCGCGCCGCGTGTTGACGTGGAAATCCTCGCGCTCGGTCAACACCACGAGATTCTTGTTGCCGCGCAGCGCCCGCATCTCGTCCAGCGTAGTGACCAGCAGCAGAATATCGCCGACGGTCAAGCGCGTGTCTTTCAGCTTGTCCCGCAGTACCGCGCCACGCCGATGAATAGCCAGCGCGATGGCGTTGTAGTGCCAGTGAAAATCAAGCTCGGACACGGTGTGCCCGATAAAGCGCGACCCCGGCGCCACCATCACTTCAGTTAATACCTGATCGGCCTCAGCGAACTGTTTATCGCGCAAGGTGAACTTCGGCTGTAGCTCAAGCCGCGCCTCGTCCTTCAATGCAGACAGGCGGCTCCATTCGCCGCGCGCCAGCAGCACGTCGCCAGCGGCCAGCTGCTGCGCACGCGGCGACCAGATTTTCTCGTCGCCACGAAGCAGTTCCAGCACGTAAACCGAATGCTTCTCGCCGAGCTTGGCGTCTGCCACGCTGGCACCGATAAGCGGCGAATCAGGCATCACCCGCAGCTCGGTGATGTACTTGCCGAGCTCGTAGTTTTCGCTCAGCTCGGCACCGCGTCGGTCCGGCAGCAGCCATGGCCCAACCAGCATCACGTACACCATGCCAACCGCCATGGTGATGAGCCCCAGCGGCGCGAATTCGAAAAGCGAAAAGCCGTCTAGTCCCATGTCCTGAGCCAGCGCGTGCACCAGCAAATTGGTAGAGGTACCAATCAAGGTGCAAACGCCGCCCATTTGCGCTGCATAGGACATCGGAATTAGCACTTTCGATGCCGAAAACTTGTTGGCTGCAGCGACAGTCAGCACGACCGGTAAGAACACGGCGAGCGCTGCCGTGTTGTTGACGAATGCCGACATCGCTGCCAGCGTCAGCATCACCGCCAAGGTAAACAACCACCCACTTTTGATTCGCGAAAACCAGCGGCCAATGCCCGCCAGCGCGCCGCTGCGCGACAGTCCGGCGCTAAGCACAAACATCGCTGCCACCGTGATGGTTGCCTGACTGGCAAAGCCCGACAGCGCTTCTGCAGGTGTCACCAAACCGAGCACCAGCACGGACGCCAAAATCAACATCGCGACCAAATCGACGGGGAGCTTTTCCCACGCAAACATGGCGATTGCGGCGGCCAGCACGGCTAAGGTCAGAATTGCTTCGATACTCACTTGCGATCACTCCGCCACTGCGCTCCGTAGCGCAAAGCTTGATTGTGTGGCTCTTGATTATGAGGAAGCTGGCGTGAAACCGTATTGAGCTTTAGCGGCGCGAACTGCGGACTGGCCTCCTCGACCGCATCTACCCGCGCAAGGCGCACGCGCAGATCGAACCACGCCGCTTGGCCGGTCACCGGATCAGCGTTGGCGTAGTCGCCATCCGGCAAACGATCGGCAATTAGATGGTTGAGCAGAAAACCCTTGCGGCCCTCAGGCGCGTCCTTAGACAAACCCCAGCTGCCGCGGCGTTTGCCCATCGCATTCCATGTCCACAGCGTATCCGGCTGCGTGTTGCCGGATAATTTGCAGGGCACGGTGATGCTGCCGATGTGCGATGTGAGCTCGACCCAGTCGCCATCCGCTACGCCGTAGCGTGCCGCTGTATCAGGATGCAGATACAGCCAGTTGCGCGCAGCGATCTGGCGCAGCCACGCGTTCTGCGAGCCCCATGCGTGATACATAAACATTGGACGCTGGGTAATGGCGTGCAGCGGATACTCACTGCCGTCAATTTGCGCGCCTTCGAATGGCGCATACCAGATCGGCAGCGGATCGAAGTAGCGCTCAACGCGGGCGCGATGTTGCGCCGGCGGTTGACGCTCGCCATGGCCCTGCGCGGCAAGGCGGAAGCGCTGCATGGTTTCCGAATACAGCTGCATGGCGATGGGTTTGTTACTGGCGATAAAGCCCATACCGTGCGCCCAATCGAGATAGGTCTGATTGGCCATCTTGAAGTAGCGACCAGAAGCCGGCACCGGCGTGTGCCAATAGCCCCCATGAGCAATGTACTGCTCGATCTGTTTGGGATTGGGCGCGCCCTTGCCTTCACTTTGCCCATCAACACCGCGCCAGCCCGCCAGCAGGCCAACGCCGGGCGCGCGCTCGTGCCGCAGGATGTAGTCCTGATAGTCGCTGTAGCGCGGCGTGCCGTCGGCGTTGACGAGACCCGGCAAATTTAGCCGTGCGCCTAGATCGATCAGCACGCTTTGAAAGCCGCGCACGTCGCGGTCTTTGTCCTCTGCGTCGGGCTCAAATATCGGATGGCGAATGGCATCGGCGGCGCAGTCAGCATCGGAGATCGGGCGATCAAGCAGGCTGATCGCGTCGAAACGCTCGAGATACGTCGTGTCGGGAAGAATCAGATCGGCGTAGGCCACCATCTCCGAGGCATAGGCATCGACATACAGGATGTGCGGAATTTTGTACTCACCGGACGCATCCCGATCAGTCAGCATGGCCTGCGTCTCGCCGGTGTTCATCGCTGAATTCCAGCTCATATTGGCCATGAACATCATCAGCGTATCGATGCGATACGGATCGCCCGCCCACGCGTTGCGAATGACCGTATGCATCATCCCGTGCGCCGACAGCGGATACGCCCACGAGTAGGCATGATCAATGCGTCGCGGCTGCCCTTCCGCATCGACCAGCAGATCCTCAGGGCTGTGCACAAAGCCGAGCGGCGCGCTGTCCAGCACGCCGTTGGGACCACGCGCTTTGCCAGGTCGATTGGCCGGTGGCACCGGTCGCGGATACGGCGGCTGGAAGCGAAAACTGCCCGGCGCATCCACGGCGCCCAGCAGCAGCTGCAGCACATGCAGCGCCCGGCAGGTATGAAAGCCATTGCTGTGCGCGCTGATCCCGCGCATCGCATGAAAGCTCACCGGCCGACCAACCATCTGCGCGTGTTGCTTGCCCCAGGCGTCCGTCCACGGCTGGTCCAGCACTAGGTTGCTGTCGAACGCGGCGGCAGCAATCTCTGTCGCGAGTCGTCGAATGGTCGCGGCCGGCACGCCGCAGCGCTCGGCCACCGCGTCAGGTGCGTACTGAGGATCGAGATAGCGCTCGACGAGCATCTGAAACACCGGCACGACCCTGCGGCCATCCGCCAGCGTGAACTCGCCAACGACCAGCGGCGAAATGTCGGTTGCGTCGGCCGGCGCGAATTTCGCAACATCGGAGTTCCGCAGCGCACACAGCACGCGACCTTCTTCATCACGTGCAAACAGGCCATCGTCTGCCGCACCTGCATCGCGAATCACCAGCCAGTGCGCGTTCGCATATCGGACCAAATACTCAAGATCGATGCGATCCGTACGCAGCAGCTCATGAATCAGCGCAAACGCAAGCAGACCATCGGTACCGGGTCGAATACCGATCCACTCATCGGCAATTGCGCCGTAGCCCGAGCGCACCGGATTGATGACCAGCACCTTGGCCCCGCGCTCTTTCAGCTTTCCCAAGCCGAGCTTGATCGGATTGGAGTCATGGTCTTCGGCGACGCCCCACAGCACCAAATAGCGACTGTGCTCCCAGTCCGGCTCGCCGAACTCCCAAAAGCTGCCGCCCAAGGTGTACAGCCCGCCCGCGGCCATGTTGACCGAGCAGAACCCGCCGTGCGCGGCATAGTTGATGGTACCGAACTGCTGCGCCCACCAGCCCGTCAGCGCCTGCGACTGATCGCGACCGGTAAAGAACGCGAGCTGATCAGGATTGCGCTCACGAATGGGCTTGAGCCAATCGACCGCGATGTTTAGCGCCTCGTCCCACTCAATCTCGCGAAACTCCCCGCTGCCGCGCTCACCCACCCGCAAGAGCGGCTTCGACAAGCGTGCCGGCGAGTAGTGCTGCATGATTCCCGCTGAGCCTTTCGCACACAGCACACCGCGATTGACCGGGTGCTCCGGGTTGCCCTGCAGATAGCGAATACGCCCGTCCTTCAACCAGACTTTGAGCCCGCATCTGCATGCGCACATGTAGCACGTCGTGTACTTCACCTCGTCGCCGGGTGAGGGCGAGAGGTTGATAGAGGGGTCCTTCATCGCGATCCCACCCTCATGCCGCGTTGGACCGACGCGGATGCCGCGCGAGCCACCAGCGATTGAGCAGAAAGCTTGCAGGCACGCTGACAGCGATGGCGGGCAGCAGCGCCCAACGCGGCGACCAATCCAACCATCGCACGCCGGCTTCGAGGACTAGCGAATTGATCGCGTAGGTTGCGAGGTAGATCAGCGGGTAGCCCGCCGCCATCTGCGCACTGCCGCGAACGGCAAACACAAACCGTGTATTGAGGACATACGCAAAGCCAACGCCGACGGCGAACGCCAGCACAAACGCCAGCTGATGGTGCAGCGTAAACGACAGCATCCAAAACAACGCGTAGGTAACAACGGTATTGAAGCCGCCTGCGACGACGAAGCGCCTCGCCTCACCCATGCGGTCGCGACGCGAACGTTGCCGATCAACCACTGCGTCGCTCTCCGCTATGCCAAATCAATCGATTGCGCGGCCGCGTTCTGCCGTTTGTCATTAACGATGCCAAATACAAACCCATTGCGGTCGGCCACGCGAACTGTCGAGCGGCTATTCTGACAGCGCAAGCGTTCCGCAAACAGACGACTCGCCAACCGGCGGCAGGCCTGAGAATTCCACCATGTCCGACAAGCATCGAATCGAACGCATCAACAACCTGCACCGGCTGCTTAAGTCGGCGCGCTATCCGCTGCCGCTGGATCGGCTCATGCGTGATTTGAGCTGCTCGCGCGCCAGCGTCTACCGCGACATCGCTTACTTGCGCGACGTTCTCGGCGCGCCGATCGAGGCATCCGAAGATCCAAAGGGATTTGTCTACTCGGCCGAAGAGGGCCAGCGTTTTGAGCTGCCCGGACTCTGGCTATCGTCTGACGAACTGCATGCGCTGCTGGCAACGCATCAGCTGTTAACGCGCACCGCGCCGGGCGTGCTTTCGACCGCACTGGCACCGCTAAAAACCCGTATCGATAGCCTGCTGGCGGAACAAACCGGCGGAAAACGTTTCCCGGTCGAGCGCGTGCGCGTGATCGCGCAGGCCACGCGAGATCTCGATGAAGCGGCGTTTCGCGCCATCGCCACCGCCGTGCTTGAGCGGCGGCGACTGCAGTTTGAGTATCGCGCACGCTCGACCGACGCACCGACGCGACGCGACGTATCGCCACAGCGCATCACGCACTATCGCGACAACTGGTATCTCGACGCCTGGGATCACCAGCGACAGGCGCTGCGCAGCTTTGCTATTGATCGGGTAAAAGAGCCGCGCGTAAGCGACCAGGTCGCCGAAGACCGTGCCGAGACCGAGCTCGATACGCATCTCTCTTCTAGCTACGGGATTTTTTCAGGCGCGGCCAAAGCGTGGGCAACCATTCGGTTTTCCAAGCATGCGGCACGCTGGGTGGCTGACGAGCACTGGCATTCCAAACAGCAGGGCCAGCACTTGCAAAACGGCGGTTTCGAGCTGCGCGTGCCGTATTCCAGCTCGAAAGAACTCTTGATGGACGTGCTGCGCTACGGGCCGGATGCCGAAGTCATCGAGCCCGCTTCGCTCAGAAATGAGGCGCGCATTCTGCTGCAGCTGGCCCTTTCCGGCTATGAGTGAGGTGAGCAAAACCGGCCCGCGCATCGCGCTGGCCTTGGGCTCTGGCGGGGCGCGCGGGCTGGCCCATATTGGCGTGATTGAGGTGCTGGAATCGCACGGCTTTCAGATCGTTGCCATTGCCGGATCGTCGATGGGTGCGCTGGTGGGAGGCATTCATGCGGCCGGACGGCTGCGCGAGTACCGCGACTGGGCACAGGCGCTAGAGCGCAGCGGGGTGCTGCGGCTGCTTGATTTTGCGTTCGGTCACCCGGGGCTGATCAAGGGTGAGCGGGTGATTGGCGTAATGCGCGAGCTGGTCGGCGCGCATCAGATCGAAGACCTGCCGATCGAATTCACAGCTGTCGCCACCGACCTCAATGCGCAGCGCGAGGTCTGGCTCAACGAGGGGCCTCTGTTTGACGCCATTCGCGCGTCGATTGCTATTCCCATGCTGTTTACGCCGCAGTACATCGGCGGCCGCGAGCTGGTCGATGGCGGGCTGCTGGCACCGGTGCCGGTTGCGCCCATGCGCCAGGTGCACGCCGACGTAGTGATAGCGGTTGACGTCAACACCTCGCCCGCACCGGGATTGGCGGCGCTTAGCCGGCGCATCATCGCGCCCACGCCGCTTGAGCCACCGCCGCCGCCTGACCCGAGTCTAAAAGCGCGCATTGCCGCGATGTTTGAAGGCATGCTGGAGAAACGCGAGCCCGCACCGGTACAGCCCGGCCTGATGGATCTAATGTCGCGCTCGCTCGACACCATGCAGGCCCAGCTTTCGCGACTGCAGCTTGCGCTTGACCCGCCCGATCTGCTGGTTCAAGTGTCGCGCGACGTCTGCATGTTCCACGAATACTGGCGCGCCTCGGAAGTGATCGAGGCCGGTCGTGAGGCAGCTACGCGTGCGCTGGCAAGCGTAGGGATTGGCCTTGAGAAGTAACTAGTTACTGCAAGCCGACGGCCGCTGCGTGCTGAAGTCAGGATCGTCGGCATTCTGCCGAACACGCACCATGCTGCAGCGCTCAACACCGTGACTTTGGATGCGCGCCAGCAGATCTTCATATTGCGACACGTCCATTGAGCTCTGCCGCGAAAACACCCATGCGTGCCCACGATCAGGCGAGGCGAGCAGCGCCCACTGGTAATCGGGCGAGACCTCAAGCACGTCCAGTGCAGAGCTAAACGGCCAAACAAACTGCACGCTCCAGCGGCTGCCTGAACTATTTGGCACAACGGATGAAATGCCCTGCCAGCGTTGCTCAGGGCGATCAAAGCCGCGACGAAAGACAAAGTCGTTGTCGATCCGACCGTCCGGACGCAGCCGGTACACGTCTCGCGTGGCCACTTTGCCGTTCTCGAGCCAGTAAGGAATGTTGGCAATCACGTGCCACGTGCCCATGAACCGCGGCAGGTCGACCTGCGGCGGCGTACTCGCCGGCGGCACCGGAGCGACCGCGCACGCCGCAAGCCACAGGCATCCAAACACGGCAAGTAGTGGTTTAAACGTGTGAGTCATGGCCGCTCTCAATGAAGACGTGGGATCGCAGCTTCGTGCTCGGCGAATGAACTGGGCGTCAAACCGCGTCGCAGTCGGTGAGACGCCGCTTCGAAAGGATCGCCATACGCCCGCAGCCAAAAGCCACTAGGAGAACCCCATGCCGTATCGCCAGCTCACCACTCACGCCCCGCTTGTCCAGCATGCCAATCTCCTTCGCAGCATTGGCCGTCATTGGTTGGGCTGGGGATTGATGTTGACCATTTTGCTGCCTGCCGCACGCGGCTACAGCCAGTGGATAGGCTGGGTGCCCTACTGGCTGCTGGCGGCACCGCTGCTGTGCCTAGCTGCCTTAAGCGGCATGCAGCTGCTGCGCAAAGAGGGCCGCATTCCATCGGCAAAAGCGCGCCGCGTTTCACGCCGGAAACCACCACAAGCGACACGGCAACTGCAGCGCACTCCGGCACGCAAGCTGAATCTGGCGGCGCTGTTGAGCGGTCATCTGCCACCCGGCGTGTAGAATCTGCGCGGTCATTCTTGCTCTCAATCCGATGCGCACTCTCGCTTTCTTCCTGCTTGCCCTATTTACCCTCCCCAGCGCCGCCGCCGATACCGTTGATAGACAGGCGCTGGCCGCTGAACTGGCTAAGGCCCAAGGCCTGCAACCCGACGCCGTCGCGCGGATTCTGGCCGGCGCGAAGTACCAGCAAAGCATCATCGATGCGATCACGCGGCCGGCAGAATCTAAGCCGTGGAAAGCGTATCGGCCGATTTTCATGACCGACAAACGCATCACCGACGGTCGCGCGTTCATGACTGAGCACAAAGCGCAGCTGGATGCGGTGGAAGCCAGCACCGGCGTACCGGCGGAAATCATCTCGGCCATCATCGGCGTTGAGACCAACTACGGTCGCAACACCGGCTCGTATCGAGTGCTCGACGCGCTCTACACGCTAGGCGCGCACTACCCACCGCGGCAGACGTTCTTCCGCAGCGAGCTCGCGCATGTGATGAAGCTAGCCGAGGAAGAAAGTCTCGACCTGTCTACGCTGAAGGGCAGCTATGCCGGGGCGATGGGCTGGGGTCAGTTCATGCCATCGAGCTATCTGGCATATGCCAAGGATGGCGATGGCGATGGTCGACGTGATTTGTTCACCTCCCTACCTGACGTGTTCGCCTCGGTGGCCAATTATTTCGTTGCCCATGGCTGGAAAAGTGGCCAGCCGGTCGCCATCCCGGCGACGCTCGCTAGCGGCGCAGCGGAGTTCAATCCGGGCTCCATGGAAGCCACTCACAGCCTTGTGTCGCTCGCCGAGAAAGGCTACCGACCGACCACCGCTACGGATGTCGATCTGCCGGCCACGGTTATCAATCTCGAGGGTGATGCCGGCCGTGAGTACTGGCTCGGTTTCAAGAATTTCTACGTGATCAGCCGCTATAACCGCTCCCCCCTATATTCACTCGCGGTGTTTCAGCTGTCGCAAGCGCTCATTGATCCAGCAGCCGGCGCGGTCGCGGCGCAGTGAGGTGGTGCAAAGCGGCGCGGCAGCTGGCGACGCCGCTGCTGCTGGCCACACTGCTAATTGGCTGCAGCGGCAAGCCGGTCAAACCCGTTGCTCCCGCTGCAAGCCCGTCACGGGCAGCACCCCCAGCAGCGCCCGCGCCCGCCGGAGGTGGCCTGTACGCGCCGCATATCCAAGACAGCGGCCCGCCGGTGCCCGCGGACGTCAGCGGCATAGTGGAACCGGTGCCGACTATCGAACCACTGGCGCGCTACGGCAATCGCTCGCCCTACACCGTGCTGGGAAAAACCTACCGCGTGCTGGACAGCGCCGACGGCTACGTCGAGAACGGCATCGCGTCCTGGTATGGCAGCAAGTTTCACGGCCGGCCAACGTCAAGTTTTGAACCGTACGATATGTACAAATTTACGGCCGCACACAAGTCGCTGCCGCTGCCGTCGTACGTGCGCGTTACCAACCTAGAGAACGGTCGCCACCTGATCGTACGGGTGAATGATCGCGGCCCGTTTCATGACGACCGCATTATCGATCTGTCTTACGCAGCGGCGGTGCGCTTGGGCGTGCACATCAAAGGCACAGCACGCGTCGAAGTGCGTGTCGTTAATGCGGGCAACGCTGGCGCCGCAAGCGCAGACAGCCGACCCATTGAACCTGCGCGGCCAACCGCGGTCATCAACCATGGTCGCCGCTGGCTGCAGATCGGCAGCTTTGGTGATCGGCGCAACGCGCGCTCGGTTGAACAGCGATTGACGGATGCGGGTTTCCGCCAGCATCGCTCACTTAAAGCAGACGTGGCTGGACGATCCGTGTGGCGAGTGCAGGTTGGCCCGCTGAGCAAACAGACGGACTTTGAAGATGCACAGGCAAAGCTGCGCGAGCTGGGCTTTGGCACGCCTCAGCTGGTGTACGACTAGAGCAACATACTTCCACCTCGATCAGCCTTCGCGCGTCACCCATTCGCTGCCTCGCTGATCGCCAACTCACACACCCTGGAGCTGAAATCGCGATGATCTATCGCCCACGTTTTTTCCGAATCTTGACTTTGGCGCTTGCGCTGCTAGCGAGTGCGGGCGTCGCTTTGGCGCAGCAGACCGCCAGCGACGCGCCAAAACCGACACCCGCGCCGCTGCCAAAGCCACAGCCTGCGATGCCAGCACCCGGTCCGATGCCAATGCCGCCGGCACCCGAAGCGCCGGGCAAATCATGGCTGCTAATGGACTATGCCAGCGGTCGGATACTGGCAGGCAAGGACATCGACACCCCGCTAGATCCGGCCAGCATCACCAAGGTGATGACGTCCTACGTGCTGGCAGCGGAGGTCACCGCCGGTCGTGTGAAGTTGGATGACGAGGTCCTGATATCCGAAAACGCATGGCGCTCGGGTGGTGCCGGCACCGACGGCAGCTTCAGTGCCTTGGCCGTCGGCAGCCGGGTCAAGCTCAGCGATATCGAAATGGGCCTGATTGTGCAGTCTGGTAACGACGCCGCGATCGCGATTGCCGAGCACGTCTCAGGCAGCGAAGCGGCGTTCGCGGACCTGATGAATCGGTACGCGCAGTCCTTAGGCATGACCAACTCACACTTTGCCAATGCGCACGGCCTGACCGCTGAAGGCCATCACATGAGCGCGCACGATATCGCCCTGCTCGGTCGTGCATTGGTCCGCGACTACCCCGAGCACTACGCGCGCTATTCGGTGAAGGAATACACCTACGGCGGTATTAAGCAGTACAACCGCAACGGCCTGCTGTGGAAGGACGCCAGCGTCGATGGCATCAAAACGGGCCACACCAGCGCGGCTGGCTACTGCTTGGTCGCCAGCGCACAGCGCGCAGGGCAGCGGTTGATCTCAGTTGTGCTCGGTATCGAAGGCAGCAACAAAGAAGGCTTTCGTCGCCGTGAAGAATCTAATCTAGCGCTACTTAACTGGGGCTTCCGTCATTTTGAGACGCACACGCTGTATGCGGCCAACGCAGAGGTCTCGACCAGCAAGGTTTGGAAAGGCGTCAGCGATCAGATTTCGCTTGGCGTTGCCGATGCCGTGGTCGCGACCATCCCGCGTGATCGGTATGCCGATCTGAAAGCGGTTGTCGATGTACCCAGCTCGCTAGTTGCACCCATCGCCAAGGGTCAAGTTGTCGGCGCACTTAAGCTTAGTCTTGACGGCGAGCCAGTCGTCGAGCAGCCGCTGCTGGCGCTCAATGAGGTCGCCGAAGCTGGCTTCTTCGGTCGCAGCTGGGATGGACTAATGATGTGGTGGGAAAGCGAATAGCCTCAGTCAGACCGTCTCACGCGAACCAAACGCTGAGCCGCAACCAGCGCCCGTGGTCGAGCGATTCCGGTAAGGTAAGGCGAGCTCCACAACGGCCGTTCCCGCATGGATCCAGAAATCACCGAGCTACTGCATCAGCTCGCTGACGGCGACGGCGACGTCGGGCCGAGTTTGGTAAGAGCCGTGGCGAACCGCTTGGAGCGCATCGCCCATCGCGAGCTTGCCCAGCGTAATCGTGGTGGGCTTGATGGGCTAACCATGGAGCCGCGCATGTTTGCTCACGACGCGCTGCTCAAGGTGCTCGAGCAGCGTCCGGTGTTCGAAAATAGGCGGCACTTTTTTGCCTATGCCACGCAGATCATGGTGCGCGAGATGGTTGACTATCACCGCACGCGCAAGGCGCAAAAACGCGGCGGCGAAGATTTTCGGGTCAGTCTCAGCGATGTGCACCTGCCGACCATCGATGTCGAAGAGCTGCCACCGCTGCTGTCTGAGTTGGAGAAGTTAGACGCTCGAAAGGCGGATGTGGTCCGGCTACGGGTGTTCTGGGGTGCCGGCCATGATGAGGTTGCTGAGCTGCTGCAGATTTCACCTTCAACGGCTGATCGCGATTGGCGCTTTGCTCGTCGCTGGCTGGCGGCGCGCCTGCGTCCCGAGCCGACCAGCTGAGGCACCTCAATGACCGATCAGGCTCGCTTCCAGCGCATCGAAGCGCTATTTCATCGACTCGTCGAACTTGATCGCGCAGCCCGCGCGGAGGCGCTGGCTGCGCTGCAGCGCGAAGATCCCGAAGCGCATTCTGAGCTTGTGGTGTTGGTCGCCGAATCGCAGGCCCGGACCGCGCGTGAGCAGGTGATCGACGGCTGGGTGACCGATGCCAGAGTCATCGACACCGCGCTGCCGCTGCCCGAGAACATCGGTCCCTATCGCATCACGCGACTACTGGGTGAAGGCGGCATGGGCCGCGTCTACGAGGCGCTGCAAGACACCCCCGTTCGCCGACGCGTAGCGCTCAAGGTGATGCGCAGCGACATGCGCTCAGCGGCGGGTATCGCGCGCTTCAACGCCGAGCGGCAAACGCTAGCGCTGCTCGACCACCCGAACATCGCACGCATTTACGACGCCGGCACGCAGACCGACGGCAGTCCTTGGTTTGCGATGGAGTTTGTCGAGGGCGTGCCGATCACGCGCTGGGCGGCGTCCCACAAGCTGAATTTGCGCGAACGCATTGAGCTGCTGCTGCCGGTCTGCGACGCGGTGCAGCACGCGCATCAGAAAGGCGTGATTCACCGCGACATCAAGCCGTCCAACCTGCTGGTCTGCGATGTCGAGGGCGTCAGCATTCCGAAGGTGATCGATTTCGGTATCGCTAAGCTGACCGATGCCGATCCCGATCGCACCGCAACCCGCGCCGGCGAACTGGTCGGCACGCCCGAGTACATGAGCCCGGAGCAGGCAACGCTCGGCAGCGTCGATGTCGACACGCGCTCGGACGTTTACGCGCTAGGCCTTGTGCTTTACGAGCTGTTGGTTGGCGAGCTGCCGCTGTCGCTAGGCGAGCTGCGGCGTCTGGCCTTCGATGAAATGTGTCGGCGCATTCGCGAAGACGAAGCGCCTGCGCCTAGCGTCAAGCTCGCACTCAGCGGCAGCCAAGACCGGCGGGCGACGCCGAGCGCCGGCTGGGTCAATCACCTGCGCGGTGATCTCGACGCGGTGGTGCTAAAAGCATTAGCCAAGGATCGGCGTCAGCGCTATGACAGCGCATCGTTTTTCGCCGCCGATCTGCGCCGCTACCTTGCCAACGAGCCGGTGCTGGCGACGCCGCCGAGCTGGGCCTATCGCATGGCCAAGTTTACCCGTCGACATCGCACAGCGAGCGTTGCCGCGCTGGTAGTTTTGCTGGCGCTAGCAGCCAGCGCAGTAGTCGCAAGCGCTGGCTGGATCGAGGCGCGTCGCGCGCTAGAGCGGACTGAACTTGCGCGCAAGAGCGCGCAGGCCACGAGCGACTTCCTGCGCGAGCTGTTCAAAGCCGCCGATCCACGCCAGAACCCAGGGCGTACACCAGATGTGCGTGAACTGCTGGCCCGCGGAATCGAGCGCGTGGCTTCGCTGGACGCCGACCCCGCCACGCGAGCCGGAGTGCTCGAGAGCCTGGCTGACGTGGCGCTGGCGCTTGGCGATACTGACAAGACCGCTCCCATTCTTGATGAGGCCATTGAACTTCGCAGCGCCGGGCCAGCCGCCGAGCCCGAGCGACTAGCTTTTCTGCTCGATCGGCGTGCCGCGCTGGCGCGTGAACGCGCCGACTTCGACGCCGCCGAGCGTGACCTCAGGCGCGCACTGGACACGCTGGACGCGGCCGAGCTGCAGGACTCCGAAGCGGCGCTGCGCAGCCTGATCAACCTCGGCATCGTGCTGCGCCGACGTGGCGATCTCGACGCCGCTGAGGCGATCTACCAGCGCGCCATCGCGCTCGCCAAGGTATCAAACCGAACCGACTCCATCGCCAGCGCGCTTACGAATCTCGCTGCGGTACAGCAGGCACGTCGCGACTTCGCCGGGGCGCGCGCCAATCTGGGCGAGGCGATTACCCTGTTCAAGGGTTTGCTGCCGGCCAACCATCCCAACTTCGGCGTGCTTCACAGCAACCTCGCCGGGATTGCAATTAGCCAAGGCGATCTCGGGCTGGCGCTGGCAAGTTCGCGTCAGGCTAAAGCGGTGGACGAGGCGAACCTGCCGCCCAACCATCCGGATCGCGCTGACACCCTGCACGGCGAGGCCTCGGTGCTGATGCGGCTGGGCGATCTCGCCACGGCCGAGCAGCGCCTGCGGCAGGGGATCGACATTTTGACCAACGCCCTAGGCGAGGCCAGTCCGCGGCTGGCAGTGCCGCTAGATTCGCTGGCTCAGCTGATTCGCTTGCAGGGCGATCCGGCCGAAGCCGCACGTCGCCTGCAGGCCATCGATCAAACGCTGCGGGCGAACGACACGCCGTCGGCCGCAGCGCATCGCATCAGTCTGCTGCGACAGCTAAGTTATGCCGAGCGCGCGCTTGGCCACACGGCCGAGGCGGTCGCTGCGGCCGAGCAATCTGCCGAGCTCGCCGCGCCACTTGAACGCGCCGATGACGTCGCGCTGGCCCAGCTGCTGATCGCGCTCGCGAAGCTGGATGCAGGCGATTCCGACGGTGCCCACAGCGCTTGGCAGAACGCATTGCAGCAGGCCACAGCGTGTGCGAGCGGAAGCTGCACGCTGGATCAGGCCAGCACCGGCGTGCTGCGCGCGCACTACCTCGCGCGCGTCGGCGAGACGGCGCAGGCGCTGCAGGCGCTCGAACACGCTCTGCAGCACCGCGGCTGGACCGCGCTACTGCTCGATCACGCCGATCTGCAGTCGCTGCATTCCGAACCTGCGTGGAAGGCTCTGAGCGCTAGGCTGCAAGCGAAGATCGACTCGGCTTGGGCTGCGGCGGGCGGTCGCTGACCGACAGTGACGCCGTTGGAGGCGCTTCGCGTCACCTGCGTCAGCCCGTCGCCTCACGCAGAATCATGGTTCGAACCCATCCACGAACTGGGCACCGATGCGGACCTCGAGATTGTCGAGAATCGCCGGCTGGTTGATGGACGACTGGTTGAGGAAGCCGGTCAGGAATCGGCCGATGCCGCGCGTGGTGGTAATGGCGAATGGCCGACTTGCAGCAAGCACGCGGTTGTCCAGCAGGGCGTCATAGGTTCGCGTGGAAAAATCGAATGCGTAGCGAACGCGGTACGTACGGTCGGCCACATAGCTGATCCCCGCCACGACCACGCTGCTCCCGCCGCTCTGCGTAAGCCGAACTTGCCCGGTGCTGGTCAGCCGCAGACTCGGGAACGATTGCGAGCTGCCGCCTGCCTCGCGGAAGGCGTAGTCGTATCCGTCCAGCGCCGGTAGGCGCATGTCCCAGCTGACGAAGAGCTGCCCGCTCGTCACCTCCCTATTGTTGCGAAACTGCCAAGTGATGAAGTTGCCAGTGGCGGAGTCGGTGCTCGAATAGCGCAGCCAGCGACCGCTCGCGCCATCACTCCCCACTTCGGTAACAAGTCGCGTGGAAATCTCAATCGGCTCACCCAGCGCGGCACCGCCGGTGCCGATGGGCTCGCCAAGTGGCGTGCCCTCAATATCGGCGTCCAGCAGCAGCTGCCCGCGCTGTTCATGCATGGCGTGCAGATCGTCCAGGCGGAAGGAGCTGCCGTCGGCGAATGTGCTGTAGCCAATGAACAACCTGCCGATAGATTCGGCGGTGATGCCGTGCGCCCGCTGGGTGAACAGCGCCACCTCATTGAGGACCACCGAACTGGTGCCCGTATCCAGATCGAACTCAAACACCCAGCGCTGCGAGACATTGGCGGCGTAGGTCCTTGTCGGGGTATTGATCTGGCCGACCTGATCGCTCGCCGTAATCCCCCCGTTCGCGCCTAGCGCAATATTCAAGAACGATTGCGCCCCGCTATTGGGTTCGCGCACCAGGAAGCTGTAGCTGTCGCGCGCGCTAGGCACAAAGGTGAAAGCGAAAACCAGCTTGCCATGACCAACGCCAGCGTTGCCCAACAGCTGCCAATGCAGTCGGCGCGCGCTGGTATTTGGCATCTGGTTGGCCACGACGAGAACGTTTTGCCCGCCCGCGACTTGGCTAACCGTGGTGGTGAGCCCCGCCGTGTCGACAGGCTCACCAACTTCGGCACCGCCGATGCCGATGGCAGCACCGGGCATTTTGTCGTTGAAGTCGGCGAACAGCGGAATCAGCGGATCGGCGGCGCAGGTGAGCGCAAATGAAGAAGCCAGCAGGGTGATGGCGAGTCGAATCCAATGCGACGTCATGGAATGTCTCCGAGAGTGGTGAATGGATTGACGAGCAAGGGCGATGCTCTGGCAGGTCGCCGGCTGTGAATCGAGGCCGGTCAGGGCTTGGATTGATGTCAAGCGCAGCCGCGCGGGAGCGGACTTCCGGGTGCGGGTGCGGGCGCGGGTCATGTTCGATGGGTGCCTCTATGGCAGGTAGATCGCGCAGCCGGGCGGCGAGAGGCTCGCGGGTGTGTCGGGCACCAGCGGGCCGGTGGCCGCGGTCGGGTTGTTGACGACCTCAGTCAACGGCCGGAAAAAGCGAAATGTGGCAGCGGTCGTCCGCGCTACCTGGCAGGGAATCTGCAGGGAGTCGAGCTGCCCTTGGCCGTTCTGCAGCGCCTGCAGCGTTTCGAGGAGCAGTTTCAGGTAGTCGACGGAGGCAGCCTCGCCAGTCGGGTCGCGGAAGCTCAGCGGATTGTTGAAGGCATAGCGGTACAGATTGGCATCACCGCCGCCGAACGCGGTGGGATCTTCCTGGGTGAAGCGGCCAAGATCCGGCGCATAGAAGCGCCGGCGGTTTTCGTACAGCCCCAACGGTGCCAGCCAGTAGCGACCGGCAAAGCCCAGAGGCTCGTTCTGTGCGGGCGCTGCACCCGGCTGACGTTGGCCATAGCTGTCGAAATCGACCCAGCTTTGCATCACAAAGGCCGCGTTGCTGATGCCGCGCACCGAGCCCAGCATGTCGGTGAACAGCCAGCGCTCGCCGAGTGCGTCGTCACGCCAGACGGCGTAGTGCACGTCGATCGCGTTGGGGTCGTAGAGATAGGCTGCGCTAAGCTCGGTCGCACTGGCGGCGAACTCGGCGAACAAATGCTCGCGGTCGTGGATCAGCCAGGTGCGCGCGCCGTTGATCTCGCGATACAGCAGGCGGTCCAGATAGTCGTACTCGAACGCCAGCGTGGTGTCGGCAGGCGCGCCGAGGCTCGGATAGCTGGTCGCCAGCACGAGGCGATTGCGGTGATCGTAGGCAAACTCGGTGCGCCGGCCGGTGATGCTGTCGACCCGCTCAACCAGGTTGCCGGCGTTGTCGTGCCGCCACTGCTGGGTGCCGCTGGCGGCATGCCGATTGCCGGTTTCAATGCTGGCCACGGCGGGTGCCAGATGCGAGGTCAGGCGATTGCCGGCGGCGTCGTAGGTGTAGCTTTCATCCGCGAAGGCCGGCGCGGAGTGGGTCGCCGACGCCAGCTGGCCATTGCCGTCGTAGACGTATGCGACGTCATTGCCGGCGGTGGTTTCCGACAGCCGCTGGCGTTCAAGATCCCAGCCGTAGCCGAGCACGCTGCTGGGGTGCAACGGCATGCCGGCCGCGTTCTGATGGCGGATGGCCGTCGGCCGACCCTGATCGTCGTATTCGATCAAGGTTGCGACAATGGCATTGCCGCCGTTGCTGCCGGTGAGACGGCGCACGGTGGTCAGCTGACCGAGCGGGTCGTGGATCAGCTGCACCTGATTGTCGAGCGCCGAACCCGGATGCTGCCAGCGCAGGCGCGAGGTCTTGGCGGCGTATGGCTCGACGACGATGCGCGCCTGAGTGTTGTTGGCGCTGACGCCGAGGCGGATGTCCTGCGGCGCGGCATAGTCGGTATCCCACAGATAGCGCAGCAGCCAAGGCGACTGGCCGGGCATCTCGTAGATCACCTGGGTCGCGCGCGGTAGGCGGCCGACATAGCGGATGCGATGCAGCACGCCGCCGATCCGATCATCCACCTGCGCCAGGCCGAGAAAGGTGTTGTAGATGAACTCGGTCTCGCGCAGCAGGCCGCCGCCGGCGTCAAACCAGCGTTCAAAGCGAATGCGCTGATTGGCATCCCAATCAAACGTGCGCCGCCTGCCGTTGCGGTCGATTTGCTCGATGACGTTGCCGTTGCCGTCGCGAACACGCTGGTCAGCCTCACCGGTGGCGTCGATGATGCGCTCGATACGGTTGGTGCTGTCGAAAACGAACTCTGTGCGATTGCCGAGCGCGTCGGTGACGCTCTCGGGATTGCCGCTGGCATCGAAGCTGCTGACCACTGATCCGGCGCTCGGGAATTCGATCATCGTCGGCCGCTGGTCGGCATCAAAAGCGATGCGCGTCGATTGACCGTTGCGGTTGGTACGGGTGATCGAGCCGTCGGGGTTGTCGATCTGCACGATCGCTGCGCCGTCGACGTCGGTCTGGCTGCGCAGACGTCCAGCTGAGCTGTAGCTCACCGTGAGCTGATCGCGATTGTCGCGCCGTTCGATCAAGCGACCATTGCTGAGGTATTCGAAGCTGAGCGCAAAGCCGGTGTAGTCGGACTGCCCGGCCGGATGACCGTTGCCGTCATAGGCGAAAGCCATCACGTAGTTGTCGCCCACCTGGCGTTCGATCAGCTGGCCCTGCGCGCCGTAGCGATAGCTGGCCGCCACGCCGTCGGCCGGCGTCTCCTGCAGGCGATTGCCCAGTGCATCAAAGCTGTACGTGCTGATGCGGCCGTCGGCATCCTCGAAACGGGTGACGTTGCCGCGCGCGTCGTATTCGATATCGAAGCGCTGCCCGCTGAGCGACGTCAACGGCGTGGTCAGGCGAGTCAGTCGGCCCATCGCGTCATAAGTGGAGTTCCAGCTGCCGCCTTCGGCGTCGACGAACTGCGTTTCGCGATCCGGGTTGGCAGGGTCGGTGTAGCTGTACGTAGTGACGCCGCCCCTGGGATCGGTGGCGCGAGTGACGTTGCCGCGCGCGTTGTACTGGATCTCAGTGGTGTGGCCGCGAGCATCGGTCTGCGTACCCACGAAACCGGCCGGATCGAATAGCGCCTCGGTTCGATTGCCGTTCTCGTCGATGGTGGCGATAAGGCGGCCGTCCACCGGGTCGTACTCAAAACGCTGCGGCATGCGGCCCTGCGGATCGATGATGCCCTCGAGGTAATGTGCCGGCGCTTCGAGGTAGCTGTACACCACGGTGTTCATGTCGGGATCGGTGGTGGCGGCAAGGTCACCGTTG
>JBBSIY010000018.1:0-20639 GCA_038257785.1 Lysobacterales bacterium | reverse complement strand
GGCAGTCAAGTATCGACATGCGTTTGCGCACCCGCTACGTCGATGAGCAGGGGAGCGATCTCGACGACGCGCTGTCCCGCATTGATGCGCACTGCAAGGCCGGACGCGCCGTCTCGGTGGCGCTGCTTGGCAACGCCGCTGAAATTCTCCCCGAGCTAGTGCGTCGAGGTGTGCGGCCTGATGCCGTCACTGATCAAACCAGTGCGCACGATCCGCTGCACGGCTATTTGCCGGCCGGTTGGTCAGTTGACGAGTGGCTGGCCGAGCAAAAAACCAATCCGGGTCGCGTGGTGGAAGCCGCCAAGCAGTCGATGCGCGTGCACGTCGAAGCGATGCTGCATTTCAAGCGCCTTGGTATTCCGACCTTTGACTATGGCAACAACATTCGGCAAATGGCGAAGGACGTTGGCTGCGCCGACGCCTTCGAGTTTCCCGGCTTCGTGCCGGCCTACGTTCGGCCGCTGTTTTGTCGCGGCGTCGGGCCGTTTCGATGGGTGGCGCTGTCGGGCGATCCAGACGACATCGCCAAGACTGATGCCAAGGTTAAACAACTGCTGCCCAATGATGCGCATCTGCATCGCTGGCTCGATATGGCCGCCGAACGAATTTCAGTGCAAGGACTACCGGCGCGTATTTGCTGGGTTGGACTTGGCGACCGTCACCGGCTCGGACTCGCGTTTAACGAAATGGTCCGCAATGGCGAACTCAAGGCGCCCATCGTGATTGGTCGCGATCACTTGGACAGCGGCAGCGTCGCTAGCCCAAATCGCGAAACCGAAGCGATGCAGGATGGCTCCGACGCGGTATCCGACTGGCCGCTGCTTAACGCGATGTTGAACGTCGCCGGCGGCGCGACTTGGGTATCGCTGCATCACGGCGGCGGCGTTGGAATGGGTTACAGCCAGCACAGCGGCGTGGTGATCGTCGCCGATGGCTCGGAAGCCGCTGATAAGCGCTTGGCGCGCGTGCTGTGGAACGATCCAGGCACCGGCGTTATGCGTCACGCCGACGCCGGTTACGAGATTGCCCAGGCCTGTGCACGTGAGCAGGGATTAAATCTGCCGATGCTGTAGCCGCAGCGCGTTGGCAACGCGCTAGCGGCGAGCAGCGTTATGACGCGACGTCAGCCGCTGGCGCTTCGCTACTGCGACCGATATCCAAAAACCACGCTTCAATCACGCCTTTGAGCTTGAAGGTCATGGCATTGCCGCGACGGTCGAGTGACCGACCAACGGGCACGCGAATCCAGCCTTCGCTAATGCAGTATTCCTCAACATCCTTGCGCTCAACGCCGTTGTAGGCAATACCGATGCCGCGTTCAAGCAGCGCCGCATCGTGAAACTTGCTGCGTGGATTTACGTCGAGGCGATCTGGCGGCGTATCGGACATCGGTGAGTTCCAGCATTCAAGGCCGCGCAGAATAGCGGCTGTGCTCCGGCGACGCTATGAGTGCCGTTGGGTGCGTCTCGGTCGCCCCGCTTCACGACATACCTATGATGGCGGTGCGTCCGAGAAGCACTCTTGGTGCGTCCGAGACGCACCCTACATCAATCAACCATAAAGCTGACGCGCATATTGACGCGCCATTCGGTCACCGTGCCGTCGCCGCTGGTAACGACCTTGATGTCGTTGACCCACGCGCCTTTGATGTTCTTGACGCTCTTGGCGATTTTCTTCAGACCCACCTGCACCGCATCCTCGATCCCTGTTGCGGACGCGGCGTTGACCTCAATGACTTTGCTGACATCGGACATGGCAATTCCTTTTAGTTTTGTTGATGGGGACTCGATCATACGAATCTGTTGTTAGTCGGGTGTTATCGACCTGAATGAACTCACTCGATCCTCAGTGCGGGACTTCCTTGTCGGTGGACCGCCTGAAGTTTCCACGGAAACAAAAAACTCGGCATGAACTCCTAACCAAAGTTGCGGATTACAGAACCCTATCGGGTCGTCATTGCGAGGCCGGCTTCATCGGCCGTGGCAATCCAGAAGCTGTACGCGGGAGCACGCGACGGGCGAGGATCCCGCGCGACCTGGATTGCCGCGCCGCCTGCGGCGGCTCGCAATGACCGTTCGGGGAAATTTGGTTCAATGACGGGACGCTGCTTCGTGGATCAGCAAGCCGCAGATTGGAGTGCAGTTGATTTGTTGCGACCGCAATAGCTTCGGCTTAGCCAGTGCGCTCTCGTACCGTGAATCCGCTGATATCCCACGGCAATGATTGGCCATTCCAAATCACCCTTGCGTCTGCGCCAATCGCGAGCGCCAGACAGAATCTAGAATCGCTGACGGTTCGCAAAGGCGCTTGCTTGGTTGGCACGTCGTGTAGCGAAATCTGGTTCAGGCGTTCTGGCAATGCGCCGCCGCCGCGTGACTTCAGACAGGCTTCTTTGGCGACCCAGCGGCGCAGCAACTCATCGTTGCTCAGCACGCCCGCAGGCTCGTTCGGGTTGCGCAGCAGCGGTTCGAAAGAAGCATCGAGCTGTCGCGGCTTCTGCTCGATGTCGATGCCGACTTCGACGTTGGCCACCGCTGCGGCGATCCATTCGCCGGAATGGCTGATCGATAGCCACATTGGCCTTGGCGGATCGAGGATTGAGGGTGCATGGCTGCGTCGTTCTTCGAGGCTCCAGTCGTTGGCATCACCGCCGAGCGCGGCGACGAGCAGCTCACGAACGAGCCAGTGGCCGCTGAGGTACTGAGCACGGCGCTCTGAATGTCGCAGCGTCGCCAAGCGATCCGCTTCGGTGTTCGCCAGCCACGCCGTCGACGTCGGCATGCGCGCTTGAGTTGATGCGCTCTCTTCGATGGCTACACGCGCCCATGCGGTCGTCACAGACTTAGCTGGCGCGCTCTGCGCCGCCGCTGACGATCCGCATGCCAACGCCGAGCATCTCGTAGATACGCTGACCATCGGCCCACAGGCTGGCATCGGCAAGCGCGTATGCGCCTCGATCGTCAATGCCGCTTTCGGTGATCTCCAGCGTTGTGTGCATCTGCCGATGTTTAGGCAGCACCTGGCCGCGATATTTCCAGCGGTGCGCGCGGGTCAGGGCGATGGGCTCGAAGCGCGGGTTAGGAATGCCGTTGTCCATCTGTACTGACAGCATGTGGAACTGCAGCGCTTGCAGCATTGCTTCAAGCCCAAGCGAGCCGGGCTGCACCGGGTCTTGAAAGAAGTGCGCTTTGAAGAACCACGCGCTGGGGTCGATATCCTTTACCGCACGCAGCTGGCCAAGGCCGTTGGCACCGGCGTTCGGCCAATGGCCTTCGATGCGATCAAGCATCAGCAGGTTGCCGTTGGCGAGACGGGGCCGGGTGGCATCGAGAGTATTTGGTGCTGCGAGATCGATGACGTCGCTGCTATTGCGCGTCAGCAGCTCGCGATGTGACTCATCGGTGCGCAAACCGGCTTGATTGGCAAGCGCGGCGGGTGGGAAAAATCCGAACACCGTCTTCAGGCGGTAAACCTCGCGATCGCCGATTCGGCCGGTGACGCTGAAGCTCTCGATGATCATGCCAGCGGTGGCTGATACGTCAGTCAGCGTGACTTCGGTGGTGAGGGTGCCGCTGTTGGCGAACAGCTCAGCAAGCAGTTCGCCTTCGCCATCAAGATTGCGAAAGCCAAGTTCGTCGCTTTCGGTCAGCGCCGAGCCGACGTAGCTCGATAGCCAGCCACAGGGCTGCAGTGCGGCCTCGAGCAAGACGGCGAACGGCATGCTGCGGCAGCCGTTGCTGTCGAAGTACCAGGCATCGGTTGGAATGTCGTATTCAGTGACTACGCGCGCGCCGGCGCGCATCACCCCGATGGGCCCATCGATCTCGCGAATCCTGCTCATGAATAAATATGGCGGACTCGGCAGGCGCGCGACGCGCTGCGTGCTGTCGAAGCGCTGGTAGATCGGTCCGAAGGCTTGCGATGGCCGACCAATCGCGCAGGCGAGCAGGCTTGTTTGATCGAATCGAAAGCCATCGACCTCGGCGCAGGGCAGGGCGTCGCTGTCCGCAACAGCCAGCAACTCAGGCATCGCCGACAACGGCCAATCCGGCACCAGCTGCAAGGCGACACGTCTTGCGTGGAACGCTTTAAGGCCATCCACCGTACACAGCAAGTCCGCGTACAGAGTGGGCGTCGGGCCGGCGCTGATTTCCTCAACAAAGACTTCAGTGACTAGCAGGCGCGAATGCGGCGTGACCTGGCCGCGGCACTGCAGTTGATACGGCAGCTCAGGCACGGGCTGGAAGCGCCAGCCGTCGCGCTGCAGGCCGAATCCGTGAGCCAGCAGATACACCGCCATCGCCTGCAGGCAGCCTTCGAACATCAGCGTGCCGGGCATGCACGGATCGTTTTTGAAGTGGCCGTCGAAAAACCACTGCGCTGGATCAATATCAAGCTCCGCGCGCAGATAACCGCGCTGCCACGGACCGCCATCGGCACTGAGTTCAGTGACCCGATCAAGCAACAGCATGCGGCCCGACTGAATGCTCGGCGTGCGCGTATGCGTTTGTGCAAACTCAAAGCCTTCACCGAAACAAGCAAATGCATCGCCTTTAGACAGCGCGAGCAATTGCTTGCCCGTCAATGCCGACGGCACGCGCGCGACCGACGGCGGATCGAGCACTGGCTGTTCGACGATCGCCTGCTGCTCGGGCGACCACAGGCAGCCGGCAGATTCGGCAAGTTCGGCGTCGCTAAAGAAGCCCGCCTGACCCTTGCGAACGGACAGCTGTAGGCGCCCGTCTTGATTGAGATTGACGCAGTCGTAGTGAAAGAACATCAGGCGTACGTCGCCCTGTGCGGCGTGGCTGTCGAGCACGATTTCAAACTGCACGCTCTCGCCTGCTGTCGGCAGGTCGCCGTGATAGGTCAGCTCGCAACCCAATAGCCGATACACGCGCTCGCTGCGATTGAATCGATCAACGCCGAGCCACGAAATCAGCATCAGGTCTGCTTGACCTGCCTCGATGAGAATCCCCGCTGGCATATGGCCGTGATGGAGATACCAGCTGTCGTGTTGCACGTGGGTTTCGGTCCAGATCGTGCCGGTGCCCATGCTGTCGATCTTGGCATCAAGGCCAACTACGCGGTCCGCCAACAGCAGCGGCGGCATCGGCATCCGTACCTGTCGGTGGTAGGCGTCGTGATGATCGAAAGCGCTGCCGAACAGATCGGCAATGCGACCGCTCGCGTGAACCTCAAGCTGCTCGCGACTGAAAGAAGGTCCGCTGATTGCCTTGCCACTGGCGCGCAGATCACTGCGCGGCGCAACCCTTGGGGAGCGTGCTGATTCGGCTGTATGCACGGTCGGAATACATGCCGGCGTGAGCACAATCGGCAACGCCTGCGCATTCGCGTGTGGTGAGGGCGTAGGGGCGGCGTCGGCGTGGCCAAGCAACATGTGCAGGGCGCGCTGCTGCAGCGTGAGGTAGCGCCGGTGCACGTCGGACTGTTGTTCGACAAAGCGCTGCTGCACCTGTGCGAGCTGGGCGATTTGCTGCTGGAACTGGCTGGCCAGCGCGTGTGTCCGCGCTTCGTTGCGGGTAGCAGGCAGCGGATGAGCGGCGTGCCGCTGAGGCAAACGTGTCGGTGCGAGCGGCTGCTTCACTTCTATCGCCCTTGGCGATGTTGCTACCGGCGCGCTGACGGATGGCAGCGTTGGCGCCGGGAGCATGATCTGAATAGAGGCACCTTGGGCCTTAGGATGCGGCCAGATGATTGCCGGAGGATGGGCGGGAAAGCGCCGGGTATTCGCTGCCGAGGTTTGCAGATCAAGGCACGTAAATCGCTCGTGCTGCATCGGAACGCCTGCGGCGAGCAGCGCGGCTATTGCGCCAAGCGTCGATTCGATGCCCGGTGCTTTTTGATCTAGCCCTTTGCGATCCGAGCCTTTGCGATCAAGGCTGACGACCAAGGCCTCGCGGGTGCCGAGAATGCTGCGAATGGCTCGCCCATATGCGCCGTTTGGACCGTGTTCGATAAACACGCGGACGCCGTCGTTCCACGCCGCCAACACGGCAGGGCGCAAATCCAACAGGCGATCTGCCTGCTGCAGAATCGCCTGGGCGCAGCTCTCTGTGTCTACGTCGTACGCACGCCCAAAGGCGTTTGAGTACACGCGCCCGCTCGGCTGACTGACGGCGCGGCGATGCAGCTGCAGCCACGCGTCTGACACCGCTGCCAGTTCCGGCACGTGCACCGCAAGTGGATATTCCAAACGCAGGCAGCGACTCGTTCCTAGCTGTTCAACCACGCGGGCACAGCCGGCTTCATCACCGGCGATTAAGCAGTTTTCGTCGCTGTTGATGATGGCGATATGGACGTGGCTGCGAACACCATCGGGCAAACGATCTATCGCGGTGCGCACGTCGTTGATCGGTGCCAGTACGGTCCAGCTGGACCACTGCACCGGTTGGCCCCAGGCGCGCTCGATTGCTGCGAATGGTCCACCAAGCTCATGCGTCACCAGCCCCGACGCCTCCATCTCAGTCATCAGCGCATCGGGATCGGTCCACGTGCCGCTGGCGACCAGCGCGTTGGTTTCGCCTGATGAATAGCCGAGCCATGCGTCGGCTTGGATGCCGAGCATGCCTTGGGTCAATTCAAGATGCAGCTGCGACAGCGCGGATGCGCCCCACAGCTGCTGCAGGGCGGTCGGCTGCGTGGGCGCCTCAGCGATCGCCCACTGCAGTGCGTGCGGCAATCGCGTACTGCGTATCGCCAGACGATCACGCAGTTCGGGCAGATGCTGCAGCAGCGCGCGGCCCATTCCGTGATACGACGCGCCGGCACCGGCAAACGCAAACGCGATTTCGCCGCCGATCGGTCGCTCACAAAAATGCACGCCATTGCCGGCCGGCATTCCGCGCTGCAGATGCGCAAGCGCTTTGGCTCGTTGCGCTTCAAAGCGCGCGTCATCGACGACCATCACCAGCCTAGCCGGCCCGTCGAGGCTTTGCTGATCGTCTTGCAGTGCGCGCGCAACGGCTGCTTTATCGACGCCCGAATAGCAGCGAAGGCGCTGAGTGAGTCCTAGCAAAGACGGTGGGCCTTTGTTTGGCGCGGGCGGCACGGAGAGACGCAGCCGACTGCTCGCGCGCATCACCACGTCAATGGGGGGCGCTGCGGCATCGAGCTGCGGAACGCCACGCGCGTCGCAGCGCTGATTGAGCAGCAGTGCAGCCGCGGCAACGTGGGTGAGTCCGCTGGCAGCAAACGCATTGCCAAGGCGCTGATTGAGGTTGATTGCACCCTCGGAGTCACCGAGCTCCGATGCGTTTGCGTCAATCTCTACCGCTTCGGCTTCGACGCAGGCAAATACCTGATCACCATCGCGCAGCGCGTCATCGTAGCGTTTCAGAACGAGGCTGATTGCCGCGTCGCCCGGTTTGTCAGCGCTAGCAAAACGCTGCACGGCTTCGCAGCTCAAATCGACCGCGCCGACGAGCGCGGCATCCAGTTCGCCGCGACGCAGCGCACCGCTGGCGATACGCAGCGCGTCGATCCCAGAGGTCGCACCCGACTGCACGGTAAACGCCGGCCCGCCAAAGTCGAATAGTGAGCTGAGTCGGTTGGCCGGGATATTGGGCATACAGCCGAGCACGGCGGCTGATTCCAGCGCGGGAACGATGGCGTCGCGTGCGATACGCCTTGCGTCCGGGAGCCGCCAGCGCGCGCCGTAGCGGGCAACTTCCGGATCAGGCTCCATGCCGATAAACGCGCCGATCCGTTCACCGATCGGCAGCGTGACGCCTGTCATCGCCTCGCGGCTGGTCTGCAGGATTGCGAGCTGCTGCGGCAGCGTTTGCAGCATGTCGCGCGGCGGGAAGCGCAGGCCGTCGACTGCGAGATCGATATGCGCCATCTGGCCTTCACCCGCGCCGTTCAGAAGACTCTCGCCGGCAAGCAGCGCGGCGGCGAACGCATCGCGATTGCTCGCGCTTGCCACGAGCGCGCCGATACCGACGATGGCGATTTGCGCACGGGACTGCGGCGGACTGCCGTCGTCAAGCGTCTGATCGTCTTCCGAGACAATAAGGTGCGCATTATTGCCGCCAAACCCAAACGCGGAGATTGCAGCGATACGGGGCTGATCGCTGGGCCACGGTTCCAGCGTGTGCAGCAGGCGAAAAGGTGAACCGTGCAGCGCGGGCGTCGATGGGCTGGCGTGCAGCGTTGGCGGTCGCTTACCCGCTCGCATGGCTTCCAGCAGTTTGATCAAGCCCGCCGCGCCGGCGGTGGTAATTAAATGCCCGAGATTGGACTTGAGGGAGCCGATCGGCAGCTCGTTGGCATTGGCAAACACCTGCGCACTGCTGGCGAGTTCGGTGGCATCGCCGACCGGCGTTCCTGTCGCGTGGCACTCAAGCAGGCCGACCGCATTTGGCTCGAGTCCTGCTGCTGTGTAGGCCGCGCGCATGGCGCGCGTCTGACCGCCCACGCTTGGCGCCAGCAGGCCCTTGCCGCGGCCGTCGTTTGACAGGCCGATGCCGCGAATAATGCCGTGAATCACGTCGCCATCGCGGCGCGCGTCAGATAGCCGCTTCAAGGCGACAAAGGCCGCGCCCTCAGCAGGGACAAGTCCGTCTGCATCGGTGTGAAACGGGCGCGATTGGCCCGATCGACTCAGTGCGCTAAGCGCGCAAAATCCGACGTGCAGGAACAGGTCGTCAGCCGCCTGCACCGCGCCCGCCAGCATCAGGTCGGCGCTGCCTTCATGCAGCCGATCACAGGCGAGTTTGATGGCGTACAGCGAGCTGGCGCAGGCCGCGTCTATGCAGTGGCTGCCGGCATTCAGCGCCAGCGCACGCTGCAGGAGATCGGCGGTGCCGGCGCTCATGTAGCGATGCTTTGGATCAAGGCTAGTCGCGCCATCGCGCCATACGTCGCGCGCAAATTCGGCCATGGCCTCGCTGGGGAAGCCGAGATTGCCGAACACCGCGCCGATGCGCTGCTCCGGACGTGTGAGGCATTCATTGCGTGCGGCGCGCGCGCAGTGCAGCGTCCACGCGGCCAGCGGCGACACGTCGTCGAGGTCAGCGCTAGCGATAGCAAAGCCGCGTGCATCCCAAAGCGACTCAAACCCGCGAACGTATCCGCCGCGATCCGACCATGCGCGATCTAGGTCAGGCGCGTTGGCTGTGCACAGGGTCTCTGCAGCATCGATTTTCCAGCGGCCGTCCGGCACCTTGGATAGCAGATCGCGGCCTTCTGAAACCGCCGCCCAAAGCTCAGCCGGTGAGAGTGCGCCGGGCAGCACGCAGCTGCGCCCAACGATGGCTATCGGCGAGAAAGCGCGAGGCAAAGCGGGCATGGCTCAGGCCAGCGCGTGGTTACTGACGCCAATCAGTTCGGCGACGCGTTGGCCTTTGGAGTTGGTGAACAGAATGTCGGTCGTTAGCGCTGTTGCGCCAAGCGTGCGTCGATAGGCAGTGGCGCTTAGCAGGCCGTCGCTCGGCGGCATGCCGAAGGCGCGGATCTGATCGATAGAGGTGGGCAGGTTGGGGCCGCCGAGCAGACGCTGACCAAACAGCACGGCAAGCTGCAAGCCACCATCGAGTGCTGCAACATCTAGCTGCCAGGCTTCGCTGTCCCAGCCGGCGTGTGAGACGCCGCGCAGTGACGCTTGGATACCGTGATCGCTGATGCCATCAAGCGTGTCGATCAGCTCGAATGCGCCGCGGTGGAACAGCAGGTCTTCATAGAGTGGCGCACCTTTCCATGCATCGAGCGACAGCTCAGATTCTTGCTTCTTCTGCGAGCCCTGCGGCCCCGATGAGTGTGGGTCCGATGCGGTGGACGTCGGCAGCATCTCGACGCGCGCTCTGTAGTTGACCTGCCCGTTACCGTCGACAATGCGCATCGCCAGCTGCGCGCCGCGCGCGCTGGGCAGCGGCGTTGCTTCAACAGCGAAATGATCGCCGCCGTTCTCGAAGCCACCGAGGCGAATGCCCTTTAGCACCTTGACGTCATGCAACGTCGTCAGACTTAGGCCCGGCCGGAAGCTGCGTGCCGCGCGTCCCAGCCATTCCGCCGCCAGCATCAGCGGCACCACGGGAAGTCCGTGAATCGCATGCCCTTCCAGATACGCATGGCTTTGCCGGGCCACCGAGATATCCAAACGCTGCACGCGCTCTGCCGCGCCATCAAACAGCAACGCTTCTGCGCGCGGCTCGCCGCCGAGCACTAGCTCGATTTGATCAGGTGCGGCGCGCGTCAACTCGTCGGCAAACATCCGTGCGCCCACGTGTAGTGGAATCATCGGCACGCCTAGGCTCGCGAATCGCTCGCGCAAATGTGGCGTAACCATGCCGGATTCCCAAGGACCCCAGCCGAATGATTTAGTGACGAGGTCGGGGCGGTCGCGCGCTTCTGCCAACATCACTTTGGCGAGCACCTCGTTGGCCATCGCGTAGTCCGCCTGCCCGGTATTGCCGCAGCGCGCCGACACCGACGAGAAGACCGCGAGCAGCTTGAGTGGCTCTTCTCGTGTCGCTTCGATAAGCGCCTGCAGGCCGCGCACCTTGGTATCAAACACGCGATCAAACATCGCATCGCTCTTCTCGTCGATCCGCTTGTCGGCCAGCACGCCGGCCGCGTGGATCACTCCGCGGATCGGCCCCCATTGCCCACCTACGTCAGCGATCAGGGCGCTCAGCGCAGAGCGATCAGTGGCGTCAACGGCGGCGTATCGAACGCGCGCACCTGTCGCGCTGATCGCCGTCAGCGTGGCCTGTATTTCTCGTGAGGCGAGCACGGCTCCAACCTCGGCCGATAGCTGCGCAGGCGTTGGCGTAGCCCCTTTAGCGTGAGCGCGGTCGAGCAGCGCACGTTTGAGAGCGGCCTCATCGTTGAGGTCGTTGCAGCAGTCCGGCTCGTCCTGCAGAGCGCTGCGACCAAGCAGCACAAAGCTCGCCCGACTGTCGCGTGCCCATTCGATCACGCAGGCGGCAGTCACGCCGCGCGCCCCGCCGGTGACCAGCACGACATCACCTTCGACAATAATCGCTTCACCGCTAAGGACGGGAGTAGCAACGCTGCACAGCGTCGAGCGCTGACCGTCGCGATCAAGCATGACCTCGATCTCGCCACCGCCGAGCAGGAGTTCGTCGGCGACAGCCTTTGCTAGCGTCGCGGCATCGCGGTCGCCGCGTTCAAGGTCGATGGCTTTCAATCTGGCGGTTGGCCATTCCAACGCAGCGGTTTTGATCAGTGCCGGCAGTCCGGCAAGCCAGGCGCGCCGTGGATCCATCGGGCCGAGGCCAAAACGCCCGCCCGTGTCTTGCACGGTGACCATGACGCGGTTTGCTTTTGACGACGACGTTGCAAGCTGACGAGCGATGGCAAAGGCCTCGCGATTGATAGCGATGGCCTCGTCGACATTCGCAACCTCGCGCACGCCGCCCAAATACACGCAGGCGCTGGCCGATGGCGGCAGCGTTTGGGCGGCCTGCGCGGGTATGCCGCGCGATGTGAGCTCGCGCGCCAGCGCGTTGGCCAAGGTGGGTTCTCCGACCAGCCAAAGCGACCCGTCGCGCAGGCCTGCCATGGCCATGCCGATGGCGGGCGCGCTGACTGACTGCAGGCGATAGCGGCCCAATGAGCTAGCCGCGGCGGCCTGAATGGAGGTCGAGGCTGTCGGGATAGTCGGCTGCTTGTGCTGCTCAGACGAAACGCTTGATGCAGCGGGCGAGGGCGTATTGCCGCCGAGATAGCTGACGATTTCACGCAGCGTATGCAGCGCGCTCATCAGCGAGCGGTCGAGCTTGGGCAGACCGCTGGCGCGCTCTTCAACGGCAGCGAGAATTTCGACACGTTTGATTGAGTCGATGCCCAGATCACCTTCCATATCCATATCGAGGCTAAGCATCTCGACGGGATAGCCGGTCTTCTCGGCGACGACCTGCAGCATTAGCGACGTCAAATCGCGCGCGTGTTCGGCAGCTGCTGTTGCGGTCGGTTGGTTCACCGTTGCGACATTGATGGTAGCCGGCTCCAGCGTCTGCGTGCCCTGCAGATACGACACGATTTCGGCCAGCGTATGCATCGCGCTCATCGCGCCACGGTCTAGTTTTGGCAGGTTGCTTGCGCGCTCGTCTACCGCCGCCAAAATCTCAACGCGTTTGATCGAGTCGATGCCGAGGTCACCTTCCATATCCATGCTGAGGTCAAGCATCTCGACCGGATAGCCGGTCTTCTCGGCGACGATTTGCAGCATTAGCGCAGTCAGATCAGGCGCTACGAGCTTTTGCGCTATGGGTGCTGATACTGGCGCAGGTGCGGCACTCGCGGCAGGCACAGGGGCGGGCGTCGCAACGGCGGCGTGCTGGGTTTGCAGCTGAGCCGGCGATGCCGGAGTTTGTGCTGGTGCTGGTGCTCGCGTTGGCGTTGGCGCTGAGTGGGTCGCTGACGCAGGCATAGCGGGCGGAGCAATTACTGCCGCGATGCGGGCCGGCTGAGGCTGGCCGGTGGCGATCGCTGCAAGTCCTGATAGTGCTGATTCGCTGAGCTGCAAGAATGCGCTATGGCTGTCGAACATGGCGCGTTGGAAGCTGCTGTGGGCGTCGGTCAGCTGCTGCTGGCTTGCCTGAAATGCGGCCAGCCACGCCGACGAATCGGAATGCGGCGTTGTCGGCGATGAATCGACGATTGGTGCTGTCAGCGGCTGCGCGTTGGCGTTCATCGGCATGTGATTGGGTGCTGATTCAAAAGTCGGGATGGATTCAACTGACCCCATGGAGTCAGCAGCGCGTACGAGCGGTGCAGCGCGCGGTGGATTTGGCGGCGGCAACGCTGCGCTGCCGCCCGTCGGCGGATACGGTTTGCCAACGTTGCTGCCGGTGATGGGCGTCAACGGTCGCCCGTGGGTAGGCGCAGACGCTGGTTCGCGCACGTCATCGAACAAACGTTCTGGCTGCCACGCAATGCCTTCCGCGCTGAGTCTGGCCAAGGCCAGCAGCAAAGACTCAACGCCGTTTTTGTTTTTGCGATCAAGGCTGATGGCGCAGTGCGGTCGGCTGCCAAGAATGGCGCTCGCTAGGCCGGTCAACACGCTGCTGGGGCCGACCTCGATAAACGTATACGCACCGTCAGCATGCATCGCTTCGATCATTTCGACGAAGCGAACCGGCTGAGCAATTTGCGCGGCCAGCGACTGCCGAATCACGTGTGCATCGGCTTCGTATGCCGAAGCCCGCGCATTCGAGTACACCGTGCGCCGTGGTGTAGCGAATTCGATATCCGCTAAGAATGCTGCAAACGGCGCGCACGCGCGCTCGACGACTGAGGAATGAAATCCACTGGCCACCGCTAGGCGGCGGAAGCTGATGTTGTCTGCCGACAGCTGCGCTTCAAAATCTTCAATTGACTGACGGCTGCCCGATAGCACCACCTGCTGCGGCGCGTTGTGGTTGGCGATCACAACCGCCGACTCATACCGCGCCAGCAGCTCGCTGACTTCATCGACCGACAGGCTCAGCGCGACCATTGCGCCCGGCGTGGCGGCCGCGCGCGCCATGTGCTCGCCACGCGCCTGCGCGATCTTCAAGGTGTGATCAAGCGGCACCGCACCGGCCGCGTGCAGGGCGACAACTTCACCGAAACTGTGGCCGGCGAAACATTCACCCTCAACGCCAAGCGCGTTGAGTACTTCGAGCATGGCAAGTGACGTAGCGCCGATGGCCGGCTGCGCGCAGCGGGTGTCGGTCAGTTGTGCGCTGTCGCGGCTGCGTGCCTCGTCGTCAAAGCGTGCGGGCGGAAAGACGCGATCGTGAAGCCTCATGTCCTCGCTACTCAGCACGTCAGATGCGACGTCCCATACGGCGCGCGCTGCAGAAAAATGCATCGCCAAATCGCTGCCCATATGGGTGTACTGGCTGCCCTGTCCGGGAAACAGCAGGGCAAGTTTTCCGCTGCGCGCGCCGACGCCGTAGCTGCTGCCATCGGGCAGGTTGAAGACGTTTTCCGGCGCGGTCGCCATCCGCTGTGTCGCGCTTTGCAGTCGGTCGTTCAGCTGCGCGCGGGTGCTGGCGACTAGCGCAAGCCGGCGATTGTCGATCGGTCTGAAATCGCGGCGCGACTGCCGCGCAATCGTGGCCAGTGACTCATTGTTGCCAATTAGCGCTGAGGCCTTTTCCAACAATGCTGCCGTGCTATCTGCACTCAGCAGCAGCAGCTCAAAGCCATGAGCCGGTAGGCGATCAGCACGTGCGCCTTCGCCCGTGTATTCCTCAAGCGCAACGTGGAAATTCGAGCCACCAAACCCAAACGCGCTGACCGAAGCGCGGCGTGGATGGGCGCTGTCGCGAATCCACGGACGCGCCTGCGTATTGAGATAGAACGGGCTGTGCTCGATGTCGAGCTTGGGGTTGGGCGCATCTACTTTGATCGTTGGCGGCAGCACTTTGTGATGCAGTGCCATCACTGCTTTGAACAGTCCGGCCGCGCCGGCAGCGGCCTTGGTGTGGCCGATCTGGCTCTTCACCGAACCCAGCGCGCACCACTGTTGGCGATCGGCGTTGGCGGGGCCGAACACTTGACGCAGACCTTCGAATTCTGCCGCGTCACCGGCCTTTGTGCCGGTGCCGTGGGCTTCCATCAGTTCGACGGTTTCGGGCCCGTAGCCGGCTATTTCGTAGGCGCGGCGAAGCGCTTGGGCTTGGCCTTCTGATACGGGGGCGTAAACGCTTTTGCTGCGTCCGTCCGATGAGCTTCCGAGGCCGCGAATCACCGCGTAGATTCGGTCGCCATCGCGCTCAGCATCGGCTAGCCGTTTCAGCGCGACCATGCCCAGCCCTTCGCCGAGCATCGTGCCGTCGGCTTGATCGCTAAACGGGCGGCAGTCGCCGCTGGGCGACAGCGCCGGCGTTTTCGAGAAGCACATGTACATGAAGATGTCGTTGAGCGTGTCGACACCGCCAGAGATCACCAAGTCGCTGTTGCCGAGCTGTAGCTCACTGATCGCCATCGACAGTGCGCTCAGCGCTGATGCGCAGGCCGCGTCGGTCACGCAGTTGGTGCCGCCAAGGTTGAGTCGGTTGGCGATACGTCCGGCGACGACGTTGCCAAGCAGGCCAGGGAAGCTCGATTCCTGCCACGGCACATAGTGGTCAGCGATTCGCTGGCAGGCGTCCTGCACTTCGTTCTCTGCCAAGCCCGCCTCGCGTAGCGCCTTCACCCAGACCGGCTTCTGCAGTCGCGAGACCATCGAGAACAACAATTCTTGAGCGCTGGTAACGCCGAGTATCACTGAGATACGCGAGCGATCCATCGTCTCGAACTGCGCGCGGGCGGCGTCTTGCAGCACGCTCTGCGCGAGGATAAGCGCGAGCAGCTGAGCGGTGTCGGTCGCCGGCAGGCTCGACGGCGGCACGCCAAAGCCGAGTGAATCGAAACCGACAGGATCAAGAAACCCGCCGCGTCGCGCATAGGTTTTGTCGGGCGCGGCAGGATCTGCGTCGTAGTAGTCATCAATAAGCCAATGGCTTGCCGGCACGTCGGTGATCAGGTCGCGACCTTCAAGAATGTCGCGCCAGAATCCAGCGGCGTCGCTCGAGCCGGGAAACAAAGCGCTTACGCCGACGATGGCGATCGGCATCTGATTAGCCGCGAGTGTTGGGGTCATTGGGGTTTCTTTGGGCGAAGTGATGGCTGGGTTCAGCCCAGCGGTCGCGGACGAAAATCGAATGCAGCGGCCGGTATCGGTACGCCGAAGCTGCGCAGCTGCTGCGCGCGCGTCAGCACGGCAGCGCCTTCCAAAAGATTGCGTGCGACTTGGGCGACGCTGCGCTGCTCAGGCGCTTCTAAAAAACTGTCGCGCACCCAGCTGTTGAACGCGCCCATTGAGGGTCCGCACCAGATCTGAAAGTCGGCCGCGCGATCATCTAGACCGTCGATTGCCCAGCGGCTTGATAGCCCGAGATAGCTGCGAAAAACCAGCGCCATGCGATGCCGCGGGTCGGCGTCAGCGCGCGCTGCCTGTGCCGGATCGCGACTCAGCCAGAAGCTGCGCGTGGATTGCCACGCGGCGTCCACCGTGGTCCGCAGAATGTCGCGCTCGAGCTTGTCGCGTTCGGCGCTGGGTATGGTCTCGAGGGAGCTGTTCGTTCGATAGAGTTCGTAAAGCTTGCGCGCCCGCACCGCAAACATTGAGCCACGCCGCAGCACCTGCACGTCGACGCCCAGTTCAAACATGTCGGCTGCGGGTGCCATGATGACGTCGGCCATTTCGGCTTTTGCGAGCATCGCGCGTGCGCTGATCCCAAGGCCGCTCTCGATGCAGGACTGATTGACCGAGCCGGTCTGCACGTAAGCCGCGCCCAGCGCAAAGGCTGCGGCGACGGCTGCCGGCGTCCCTAAGCCGCCCGCTGCGCCGATGCGGATGGTTTGTGCATAGCCATGCGTGGCGCTGATGCGGTCGCGGAGTCGCGCAATCGTCGGCAGCAGCGCGGTAAGCGGTCGGTTGTCGGTGTGTCCGCCGGAGTCGGCTTCAACGGTTACGTCCTCACAGACGGGCAGGGTGGCGGCGAGTTCGACTTCGGTCGCGCTGAGCTGTCCGCGATCACGCAGCGCCTCCAAGATGTTGCGCGGCATCGGCTGTAAGAAATGCCGGGCGACCTCCTCGCGCGAGATCTTGGCCAGCACGCGATTTCGACGCTGCACCTCGCCCTGCGCATCGCGGCTCAACCCTGTGGCCGCGTAGCGCACGATGGCAGGCGTCAACGCCATATAGGCAGATGCCTCAACACAGCGCACCTCGCTGCGAATCAAGAGATCGGCGACGGCTTCTTCCAGCGCTGGCTCGGCCGGGCTATGAATCAAATTGACGCCCCAGCCGAAATTTAAATTGAGCGCATGAAGCTGCTCGATGGCGGCCTCTACGCGGCCCAACGACAAGCCCGCCGCGCCGAAGAATCCCAAACAGCCCGCGCGCGCAAGTTCGGCAACCATCGTCACTGTCGCGATGCCGTTCGCCATTGCGCCACCGACGTAGGGAAACCTGACCCCGTGCGCTTCCGTAAAGCCGCGGTCGCCTAGCCACTCTGGATACAGCGCTGGCAGGGTCGCAGTCACCTGCCAGCGGTTTGCGTCAGCGTGTTGGCTTACTGAGCCGCCGCTGCCGATGCCCATGCGGCCGTCTGCAGGGTCGAGAATGACGCGATGGCTGCCGCGCACGTCGGCCACTGCGGCGACGATTTCATGCGCAGAAAATGCGGGCGCTTGCTGGTTTGAGCGCCAGTACCAGGGGGCTGAATTGGCCTGTGCTGCATCGATGGAGGCTAAATATGGCACTGAGTGTCACTTTTTTGCGGAGCGCAGTTATATCCTTGCCGCCATGAAAAATCCATCGCCATCGCTGCGTGAGCGCAAAAAGAGCGCGACTCGACGCGCGCTGCTCGCTGCCGCCAACCAGCGCTTTCACGCGGCAGGCTATGAGGCGACGACGATTGAAGAGGTTTGCCAAGACGTGGACATCGGTCGTCGCACGTTCTTCCGCTACTTCGCCGACAAAGAATCGCTGGCGTTTCCGCATCGCGACGAGCGTCTGGCGCGGTTTGTTGAACTGCTCCGCACGGCGCCGACCAGTGAAAGCCCAGTCGGCAGCCTGCGCCGCGTTGCGCATATTTTCGCCAAGGAGTATCAGCAGCATCGCGAGTCGCTGCTTGCGCAACAGCGGCTTATACAGACGGCCCCCGCGCTGCTCGCCCGCGAGAACGAGATTGATCGCGACTGGGAGCTGGCGATGTCGCAGCTATTCTTTGATCGCGCCGTTGGCGTTGATGATCCAGAGCTGCACTCACGCGTGTTGGCCGGCGCCGCCATCGGCGTCATCCGCGCCACCATGCGCCACTGGTTTGCCACCCGTGCGGAGGCCGACCTCGCCAAGCTCGGCGATGAAGCGCTGGATCGACTGGAGCGTGGGTTCTTACCGCCGACTTGAAGGCCGCGCAGAGGGGTTAGGCGTCGCGAGTCAAGGCGTCACTGCCAGGGTTTCTACGTGACGAGCGCGACCATTGATCCGGACAGAGCATGTTCGACTTGCCGGAAATCCCGTCGATGGTGACTCGAACGGAAACAGTTTAAGCGAACCCCGTTCGCGCCGAGTCTCGCGAAGCGCCGCCCTCAGAGCCCCAGTATCAGGCCGCTAATAAATGCTTGAACGCTCGACGCGGCAATGGACGTACACACGAGCGTGCTATGTAATGCAGCAAGTCGCGAATCGCGCGTCGCGACGCAATGGAGGAAGCCTTTAATGCTGCTTGATCCTTCCGCTGGAGGATGGGTAAGTAGCCGCACCCGGCTGCTGACCTATGCGCTGATTGCCTACTGTTCAACGATGGTGTTGTTTGGGCCATCGGCGGCTGAACTTGCCCTAGCGGCTTTGGGCTGTGGCGGACGACTCGGGTCCATGGAGACGAGCTGTTACGGTCTAGCGTTGCTGCCGGCTAGCACGCTTGCGCCATGGCTGTCGGTTGTACCGCCCGTCGAGACCTTGTTTCTGCTGCTCGAGCAGACTTGGCTGATAGGCGCTGTCTGGCTAGCCCTGATCGCATTCAGCATGCGTCTTGATCGACGCCCAAAACCACTCGCTGTTGTGCAACATGAGGCACGGGAAGGCAGTCAGTTGAATGCTGCGCCTAGTGCTGAAAAGCCATCATTCGCTGCACAGCAAGCAGATTGGGTTCGACAAAAAGAAGCGGAGCAAACGCAGCAGCAGGAGGTGGATCAGCTGTCGCTGCATCGACGAATTCTGTTGGAGGGCGGGCTCTGGGGTTCGCTTTCGATCTTGCTTATTGTTTTGATTGGCGGTCTAGCTGCTTTTTGTGTCGCATTTGGGATGCCGCTTTTGGGAGGCATTAGCGCGGAGAGCCTGCTGCGGACGTTTAGCTGTTCTGATCTGTCGCTGATGGACGCCAACCCGTGGAGCGGCGTGTGCGGATCCTTGACTCATCGACTGGAGCCCTATCTGCAGCCGTTTTTCGGCGCACTGTTTGCGCCCATCTGGCTGTTTACCGAGTTTTCGGACGTGCTGCTGATCTGGATGGCGTCGATCCTGTCCTTGACGCTGTTGTTTGTTTATCGACTGGGGTGGATGACAGTCCTCAAAAACACCTCACCGTTTGTGCAAGTGGGTAGCTCGATAGTGTTCATCGCGGCACTGATTGGTCAGCTACACGCCCTTATCCGAGTGGTGCCACCGCCCATCCGATCGGACGGCGGATTGGGCGCCTTGCCGGGTGGTATCGATGTTCTGATCACCATGGCTTTAGGAGCAGTAATGCTGCTGGTGTCGGGCGTGATCGCGCTGATAATCCTCGCCATTTATTTGGCACGGCAGTTCTCGCAAGCGCGACATCTGGCCTTCGAGTCAAACGCGGCTTTGAAATCGGAGCCTCCCGCCTTTTGAAAGCCTCGCGGCGCTGAGGCCATTTCTGAAGCAATCATTTCAACCCGACAGGTCGGTCTTAAGCCGGCGCGCTAACAGCATTCCCTCGAGGCAAACCGCCGCGCTATCGAGTTAGTTAGACGGGTGCGCACCTGTGTTATGGCGGGCGCGAATCGCTTCGGAAAAATCTGCGCTGTCGGCGTGTGCCAACGCAAGGTCATTGATCCGAAAGGCGGCGCGGAACTGCTCGCGCGGTAGGTCCGTGTCGATCAAACCAAGATCGAAAGCGAGGTCATCCGAATAGGCGGGCAGCATCGTCTTGTGACTGAATCGAATCGGCTCAGGTGCGATCAGGTTGACGTGGTCGATGATGTTGCTGGTGCAGTTGTTACCGAGCGTGTTGTAAAACTCAGGATGCACCGCAAGGACGTTTGCGCGCTCCAGCATCGCCACGAACAGTGCGCGCGCAGCGTCCGGTGTCGCACGCATCGGGTACAGGTATACGTCGTCGTTTCGATGGTTGGCGCGCAGGCCGATCAAGTCGCGTTCGTCGCCAACGATGTAGGTGAGCTCGTACTGGCGCAGCAGGCCGCGCCAAGGCGAGAACGACTCGTCGCGCTGTTTGCGGATCTCAACCGAGATGGCGATGTATTCGCCACTGCCGAAGCCGAAGCTCAGGAAGGTGTGCGCTGGTCCGCGCCAGCTGGCGAAAGGCTCGACGATGTACCAAACCGACTCGAGCCGGCGCAGGTCATACCTACGATCTTCCCAATGCACGTCGAAATCCGAGGTCGAACGGTAGTGTGCGTTGCGCACGTTGCGGACCTGCACGGTGTCGGCGGCGAATTCGGCTGTCGCAAGACGCTGCTGATCGGTCGCCCAATCGCGGTCGTTCGACGGCCGTAGCAGCAATGTGAGCAGCAGGTAACCCACAAACGCGACAGCGGCGAGCAGCAGCAGCGTGCGGCGGATTGGGTGTCGTCTCGATGCGGGCGCTGCCGTATGCAATCTATGTACCCTTTCGTGAAGCAATGATGGTGAGTAGCGAAAAGCTTGTCATTGGCAGGCCCATTTCAGCGGCCGCGGCACCCCATCGGCACACGATGCTTGCCCCAGCGATTCCACCGCCGGCACTGGATTGCCACAGCCGTTGCCGTTGCCGTTGCCGTTGCCGTTGCCGTTGCCGTTGCCGTTGCCGTTGCCGTTGCCGTTGCCGTTGCCGTTGCCGTTGCCGTTGCCGTTGCCGTTGCCGTTG
>JBBSIY010000017.1:0-20849 GCA_038257785.1 Lysobacterales bacterium | reverse complement strand
GTCGTCGCAGCGCAGCACCAACGAGGCCACCAAACCGAGCAGCTCTTTGGTCTTGGCATCCAGCGCTCCGGCGCGATATGTCTGCGTGTCCAACGCAAAGAATCGCCGAATCACCTGGTTGTCTTCGCCGAGAATGCGCTCGTTCATGCGCTGCCGGAACTCGGTGAAAGCGTCGATTTTGTCTTTAGACGCTGCCGAATCCGAACTCACGCCCCGGCCTCAACCAACGGCGCCAGACCACCCGCCCTGTCGAGCGCGACGAGATCGTCATAGCCGCCGATGTGCGATTCGCCGACAAATATCTGCGGAACGCTGGTGCGTTTGGCGCGCTTCAGCATTTCGTCGCGCTTGACGGGGTCGATGTCGATACGAACTTCACTGTAGGTGTAGCCCTTCTTGGTCAGAAAATTCTTGGCGGCCACGCAGTAGGGACAAACGGCAGTCGAGTAAATAAGCACAGCGGACATTGGGAACTCCAGCGACGGTAACGATGACAATGAGTAAGCAAATTTGGCGCGTGCTGCTTTTACCCACAAGACCGTAGTTTACGGCGAGTTAACTCGCTTTCACCTGCCAGCTAGGATGATGCGCGGCTATGGCACATAACTCTTCGTTCGTATCTCGCTTGAGCGCCATGGCGCTGGGCTGCCTCGTTTGCTTGCCTGCGCTGGCGCAGGACATCGGTGACCTGCCAGATATAGGCTCATCGGCGGCTGAAATCATTAGCCCGGCGCAAGAGCAGGCCTACGGCCGACAGCTGCTGCGCGAAATGCGCCGCCTTGGCTGGCTGCTGGAGGATCCACTGCTGCAAAACTGGCTCGATGCAATGGGCCATCGATTGGCGGCAAGCAGCGAGCGCCCTGAGCAGGACTACACCTTCTTCCTGCTGCGGTCCCGCGATATCAATGCCTTCGCCACGCTGGGCGGCTACGTGGCAACCAACGTCGGCCTAGTGCTTACTGCAGAGGAAGAAGACGAAGTGGCCGCCGTGCTGGCGCACGAAATCACCCACGTCACGCAGCGCCATGTGGTGCGCGCGGTGGAAGCGCAGAAAAAGGATTCATTGCCCATTGCGTTGGCGATGGTCGGTGCGATCCTCGCCGCACAGACCGCTGGCGACAATGGCGACGCGACCCAGGCGGCGATCGCCAGCGGCGTCGCACTGATGCAGCAGCGGCAGATCAACCACACGCGCGCCAGCGAACAAGAGGCCGACCGAATCGGGATTCAGATTCTTGCGCGCACCGGCTACGATCCGGCGGCGATGGCAGGGTTCTTTGGTCGCATGCAGCGCGCGATGCGCTCGCAGGGGCTCGGCCCACCTGAGTTCTTGCGCACCCATCCAGTCACCACGTCCCGTATCGCCGAAGCCAAAGAGCGCGCGTCGAAGATGATGAGCGGAGGCTACGCCTGCGTGATGGAAAACGATGGCTCGACGCGCCAATGCGCGTGGACCAAGGCAGACAGCACGGCGGATGCCGGCAGCGCGGGCTCGGCACCCGTACACCCCGCTTTTCCGTTTGACCTGCGCGGTGCGCTGAGTGCGGCGGTGAGTCAGCCGACGCGGCGGTTTGACTGGGCGCGCGAGCGCATGCGCGTGCTTAGTGCAGACAGCCCGGCCGATGCAATTGCTGAGTATCAACGGCTGCAGGATGCGGGCGTCAAATTGAGCGAAGCGCAGCGCTACGGATTAGCCCTTGCGTGGAAAGACGGCGGTCGCGCCAAGCAGGCCGTTGAGGCGCTAAACGACCTGTCAGACATCGACCCGGATTTTTTCTGGCTCGACCTCGCCAAAGCGGAGGCTGAGCATCAGGCAGGCGACTGGGCGTCGGCACAGAGCGGCTATCTCGACCTGCTGGCCCGGCAGCCGCAGAACCGTGCGATAGCGCTTAGCTACGCGCAAGCGCTCGCCGAACGCGGTGATGCTCCTTCAGGCAAACAGGCGCAGGAAGTGCTGCGCCCACTTCTAGTAGACGGCGCGTATGACGCTGCGCTGCAAAAAACGTTTGCGCGCGCCAGTGAAACCGCAGGCGATTTGGCACGCGCAGGCGAGGCGTACGCAGAAAACGCGTTCTTGACGGGCCGCGCTGAAGACGCCCTCAATCAGCTTAAGCGCTTGAAGGAGCGGACTGATCTCGATTACGTGCAGCGCTCGCGAATCGATGCGCGAATTGCCGCAATCACTCCTATCGTGCTCGAGCTTCGTGCGCAAGGTATTGGGCCTGAAGGCCGCCAGCGATTGGCACAACCGGCCGCTCACACCCTGCGCGTCGGCGGCGAAATAGATTCAATCTGGTAAATCAATCGCGTGAACGTCATGTTTCAGTCATAAAACTGTTATGTACTAACGGACATCGACTCATCCGCACGGTATCCGGTGAACAAGCGCATCCTGATCGTTGACGACGAACCCGCCATCCGCGACATGGTTGCCTTCGCGCTACGCAAGGCCGAATACGAGCCGATCCAAGCGGGCGACGCACGCGAAGCACAGACCGCGGTAGCTGATCGGGTCCCCGACTTGATCCTGCTCGATTGGATGCTGCCCGGGGTCAGCGGGATCGAGCTTGCGCGCCGCTTTCGTCGTGAAGAATTAACCCGCGACGTGCCCATCATCATGCTCACCGCGCGCGGCGAAGAGAATGACCGGGTGAGTGGTCTGGACGCTGGAGTCGATGATTACGTCGTAAAGCCATTTTCATCGCGCGAGCTATTGGCACGCATCAAGGCGGTTATGCGGCGCACCCGCGGCGATGAAGAAGATGGCAGCGTGTCAGTGGGTGGGCTACGCATCGACGGCGCTGCGCACCGCGTGTTCGCGGGAGATGCCGCAGTCACCATCGGACCGACCGAATATCGCCTGTTGCATTTTTTCATGACCCATGCCGAGCGGGTCTATTCGCGCACCCAGCTGCTTGATCACGTGTGGGGCGGCAATGTCTACGTTGAAGAACGCACGGTTGATGTGCACATTCGTCGCCTGCGCAAAACCCTAGAGCCGCACAAGCTGGAAGGTTTAATCCAAACGGTGCGGGGCGCGGGCTATCGTTTTTCGACCAGCTTTTAGTCGCCGTCGGGGGCCGATGCACCTCAACTGCGAGATTCTGCGCCTCGCTCAGCGGTAGCATGACCACATGCGCCTAATGCCCAGCCGCCCTTGGCAACACTCCATCTCACGCCTCGCTGGCTGGCTTTTTCTGTGCGCCGTTTCAGGTGCGCTGCTTGGATCATTTTGGATCGGTTTGTCTGCGGGTTTGGCGGCAGCGCTGGGCTGGAACTACTGGCAACTCCATCGATTGCTGAGTCAGCTCAGCGGACGCCGTCGCTTGCAGGCACCACAGGGCTGGGGCGTGTTTTCTGAGGTTGCTGCGCGACTATTTCAGCGCCAGCGCGAGGCGCGGCAGCGGAAGCGTAGGCTGCACGCTCTGCTGCGCACGTTCCGAACCGCCGCTGCATCCCTTCCTGATGCCATTCTGGTGGTGTCAGAAGGTCAACTCGAAATTGAATGGTTCAACGAAGCGGCGGTGCGACTGCTGGGCTTAAGGCCACGCGACGACATCGGCAAACGCTTCACCCATCTGGTGCGAGCACCGCGCGTCAGCGATTGGCTCGCCTCCGGCGCAGCGGAGCCCTTGCTCGATCTCCCATCGCCAATCGACGCCAACCGTCGCCTCTCACTTCGACTGATCGACTACACCACCCGCCAGCGTCTGCTGGTCGTGCGCGACATCAGCATGCTGATGCACTTGGAACAGGTGCGCCGCGACTTTGTCGCCAACGTCTCACACGAGCTGCGTACGCCGCTGACCGTGGTCCACGGGTATCTCGACATGTTGGAGCCGGACGAACATCCCGAGTGGGCGGGGCTGCTGCGCGAAATGCGCACGCAGTCGGCTCGCATGACGCAGATTGTTGAAGACTTGCTCACGCTGTCGAGGCTTGAGGCGCAGGAGCGCGCCATCGAGGACCCGGTAGACATGCGCAGTCAGCTGGCCAGTCTTAATCGTGAAGCCGAAGCGTTGAGCAACGGCCGGCATCGGATTGTCGTCACCGAAAGCTGCGATATGGATCTGCACGGCTCCTCCAAAGAGCTACACAGCGCATTCTCTAATCTGGTTAGCAATGCGGTTCGCTACACGCCAGATGGCGGGCGCATCGAAATACGCTACTCCTGCGACGATCAAGGACGCCCGCGTCTGGCCGTCATCGACAGCGGCCAGGGCATTCCTGCGCAGCACCTGCCTCGAATTACTGAGCGCTTCTACCGCGTTTCCAACAGTCGCTCGCGCGAAACCGGCGGCACCGGCTTGGGACTGTCCATCGTCAAACACGTGCTGAACCTGCATCAGGGACACTTGGACATTCACAGTGAAGTAGGCCAAGGCAGTGAGTTCGCTTGCGTCTTTGCGGCCTCGCGCGGCATCGTGCGCGACAGCGACGCCAGCGAAGCGGCATGATGTCATCCCGATAAACGTGCGGCCTCGCCGCGCTAGTCTCGTTATTGCCGCTTACTCAAACCTATGCCCCGATTACGCGAACCCCGCGACACAGGCTCTGCTTCCGTCGGCACCTCAGATGTCGGCCTATCCAACCCAAGCCTGTACATCAATCGCGAGCTGTCGCAGCTCGAGTTCAACTTTCGCGTGCTGGCGCAAGCGATGGATGAGTCGCTGCCGCTGCTCGAGCGACTGCGCTACCTGTGCATTTCGTGCACCAATCTTGACGAGTTTTTCGAGATTCGGGTGGCCACCGTGCGCACCGCGTTGGAGTTCGGCGGGCCGCTGCCGCCCGACGGCGTAAGTCCCGCTGTTGCCCTGAAGGCAATCCACGAGCGCGCCAGTGCCTTGGTCGATGCGCAATACCGCTTTTGGAACGAAACACTGCGTCCGCAGCTGGCGACAGGCGGCATCCGCATGCTGCTTCGCGAGTCTTGGAATGCCAAGCAGCGACGCTGGCTGCATCGCTATTTCGTTGAGGAAATCTTGCCAGTGCTGTCGCCACTGGGGCTTGATCCCGCGCATCCGTTCCCGCGAATTTTAAACAAGAGCCTGAACGTCGTCGTCGTGCTCGAAGGCAAAGACGCGTTTGGACGATCTGGCGGCATGGCCATCGTGCGTGCGCCGCGCTCGCTGCCGCGCATAATCCAGCTACCGCAGGACGTATCAGGCGGCGCGCATGACTTTGTGCTGCTGTCTGCCGTGCTTGGCGCGTTTGTCGATGAGATGTTCCCCGGCATGCGGGTAAAGGGCGCGTATCAGTTCCGCGTAACGCGAAACTCTGAGCTGTTTGTCGACGAAGAGGAGGTCGAAAATCTGGCGCATGCGCTGAAAGATGAGCTCGCGGGGCGAGGATTTCGTCGCGCGGTGCGCTTGGAAATTGCCGAGAACACGCCTAACGCAATCATGCGCACCCTGCTGCAGAACTTTGATCTGCCGGAAAACGCTGTTTATCGCATCAACGGCCCAGTCAATCTGAATCGGGTAACCGCGGTATACGACATGGTCGACCGGCCGGAGCTCAAGTTCCCACCCTTTGTACCGCGTCTTTCGATGGCGCTAGTGGACGACCCCTTCAGTGAGCTGAAGCAGGGCGACGTGCTGCTGCATCACCCGTTCGACAGTTTTCAGGCGGTGGTCGAGCTGGTGCGCGCGGCAGCGCAAGACCCCAACGTGCTGGCGATTAAGCAGACGCTTTATCGCTCGGCCAAAGATTCGCAGTTAGTGGAGTATCTGATCGCCGCCGCGCGAAATGGCAAGGATGTCACGGTGGTGGTTGAACTGCGCGCGCGGTTTGACGAAGAGGCCAATATTCGACTCGCTGATCGCCTGCAAGAAGCAGGCGTACAGGTGGTGTATGGCGTAGTGGGCTACAAGACGCATGCCAAGATGCTGCTGATCGTCCGCCGCGAAGGTAAGAAGCTCAATCGCTACGTGCATTTGGGCACCGGCAACTATCACAGCGGCACCGCCAAGGCGTACACCGACATTGGTCTGATGAGCGCCAATGCTGAGCTCGGCCACGACGTGCACATGATGTTTCAACAGATGTCTGGCCTGTCAACCGCCGCCAAATTGAAACTCATGCTGCAAGCGCCGTTCACGCTGCACAGCGGCTTGCTGAAACTCATCGAGCGTGAGGCTAAGCACGCGCGTGCCGGCAAGCCTGCGCGCATTCAGGCAAAGATGAACGCCATCAATGAGCCAACCGTCATTCGCGCACTCTACGACGCCTCGCGCGCCGGGGTAGAAATTGATCTGATCATTCGCGGTGCCTGCTGCCTGCGGCCTGGCGTTGCCGGCGTGTCGGACAATATTCGCGTGCGCTCAATTGTTGGCCGTTTTCTTGAGCACAGCCGCGTCTACTGGTTCCAGAACGACACATCGCCTGAGCTTTTCTGCGCCAGCGCGGACTGGATGGAACGCAACCTGCTGCGCCGCGTGGAAAGTTGCTTCCCCGTGCTTGATCCTGAGCTGGCGGCGCGCGTCTACGACGAGGACATTGCAAACTATTTAGCCGACAACACCAATGCGTGGACGCTAAACACAGACGGTAGCTATACGCGTGTAATACCTGAAGAAGACAGCATGCCGCACTCGGCACAGAACACGCTGATGACTAGGCTGTGTCGCGCATGAGTCCACAGCAGCCTGTCGATCAGCTCGACGATGGCGACCTGCTGGCGGCGGTCGATATAGGCTCCAATAGTTTCCACATGGTGGTGGCGCGCTACGTGCTGGGCCAGCTACGCATCGTTGATCGGCTGCGTGAAATGGTGCGCCTAGCCGCCGGCCTCGACAGCCAAGGTGGACTAGATTCAGCCGCTACCGCGCGCGCGGTCGAATGTCTTGCGCGCTTTGGGCAGCGCCTGCGCAGCGTGCCACCACATCGCATTCGTGCCATTGCCACCAACACCGTGCGCGCGATGCGCTCACCGCGAAGTTTTTTGCTGCCCGCAGAAACGGCACTGGGCCACGGAATTGAAGTGGTCGCTGGTCGCGAGGAAGCGCGACTGATCTACCTTGGTGTAGCTCAGGGGCAACCGCCGAAAGACGAGCGGCGACTGGTTATTGATATCGGCGGTGGTTCAACCGAGTTCATCATCGGCAGCGGCTTCGAGCCGCTTGAGCGCGAGAGCTTGCAGATGGGCTGTGTTGCCAGCACGCGACGGTTTTTTACCAGCGGCAAGCTGGGACGCAAACGCTGGCGTGAAGGCGTGACGGAGGTATCAGCCGAATTTCAGCAGTTTGGTGCCGCCTACCGAGCACGCGGCTGGCAGGAAGCGATCGGCTCATCGGGCACGATCAAAGCCATTGGCGAAATGCACCGTGCCGCAAAACTGACGCGGGGCTCGATCACCCGCGAGGGCATTGCCGCGCTGCGCGACACCCTTCTCTCGTTTGACGATATCGACCACATTCGCATGCCGGGCCTATCGGAAGAACGTCGACCAGTCATCGCCGGCGGTCTGCTGGTGCTGGAGGCAGCGTTTAACGAGCTTCGACTTGAGTCGATGGATGTCTCAGAAACCGCCATGCGCGAGGGCGTTCTGTACGACATGCTGGGTCGCGCACAGCATCGAGATGCGCGCGACAGATCCATCGCCGCCCTCGCACTGCGCTACGGCGTGGATAGCGAGCAGGCCTCGCGGGTTGAAGCCACGGCCCTGGATCTATTCGGCCAAGCTTCGGCCACATGGGACCTTAGCGAACAGCATCGACTGATGCTCAGCTGGGCCGCGCGTATTCATGAAATTGGGCTGAGCATTGCCCACAGCCAGTATCACCAGCACGGCGCATACGTCATTGCCAATTCGGACATCGCCGGTTTTTCGACCCAAGAGCAGCACATGCTGGCGGCGATGCTGCGCTGCCAGCGGCGGTCGTTGGCGATGTCGGCTATCAACGAACTTCCTGACCGCTTGATCGAGCCCACCCTGCGCTGCGTGCTGCTGCTGCGGCTGGCCGTGCTGCTGCACCGCTCCCACGCACCGCGACCGCTTCCACCACTCGACCTGCTCATTGGCGCGCGCCAGCTCAAGCTGACCATCTCGCGCTCCTGGCTGGATGGCCACCCGCTAACCACGAGCGACCTGGATGCTGAACGCGAGTATCTAGCAGACATCGGTCATATTTTGAGTGTGCAAGCAGGCTAGGTGAATAGCGCATCCTTCCTTCGCGCTCATTGCGTATGCTGACTCTATGCATTGGCGCTCCATTGATCGAGTTGCGGCAACCGACGGCGGCGGATTTGACCGCGCGCGGGCGCGGCTATTTCAAGTTTTGATAGTGTTTCTTAGCCTGCTGGTGCCGATCCAAGCACTACACGCGATGACGGCTCGGCTTATCCAGCCAGCCCACGTGCATCGCCCTGTAGTGTTGCCTTCGGAGGCGGTCGGCGGGCGTGGGCCGGCGCGTGAGGAGGTTACGAAGAGTGCTAACCACTCACACCGCAGCGGCAACGAGCACGAGCACGCACATTCGCATGCGCAGCACATATCAGCCAGTGCGGCAGATCATCATTCGCACGGTGCAAACGTAACTACACACGAACACCGACCTGCATTGGCGCAACTCGACCGCGCAAACAACGGTACGCCGACCCATCATCACGCAACGATCGGGCGTCATTCGCACGACCTGCTCGATGAAAGCGTGGTGCTGGCATCTGGCGACAAGGACGGCACCGCCCTAGCCAGCCGGACAGGTAAATTCGCCGGCGATTCGGCGTGGCATCCAGCGCCGATGATGCTGTTCGACGTGCAGGTTCGCCCGCGTTGCGTGGCAACGGTCGCCGACCGACGCGGCTGTTCATATACGCAGACGCCGCCCCTGCGACCGCCGCGGAATTAAATCGGCCGTCGCGATTGATCGCGTGCCTTTGCGCGCGCTGAGTCCGGCGCAGCGGCACGTACCAGCATCCTAGAACCCAGTTCGAAAGTGGCCGCCATGTCTCGCTGACGCGAGATGTGAGCCGCGAGCGGCTGTTTGCTTTTCCCCGCGCCAACATTCGCGCCATCGGTGGCGTTTGAATGAGTCGTTGGGCAGCGAGCCCCGCGCGCACCGCGCTCTCGATCATCCCTAAATCTTTGAATAGGCGTTTGGCTTTGCCGAGTCGTCTAGGAGCACCCCATGCAAAACGTAAGAACCCCATCCTCGGCATCGCCAGTAACGGCTCTACCGCGACCACCACTTCGCCTACAAAGACGCCCGCTTTACTCCGCTATCGCGCCGCTGGTGTTGGCGGCGGTCTTCAACGCGTCAGCGCAATCGAGCACCTCACCCACACCGGATGATCGGGCTGACGCCTTGCCGGAAGAATCAGCGTCCGCAAAGCTAGATCGTATCGACGTCGTCGGACGACGAATAAGCCTCGTCGGTGAAGCAATTTCGGCTTCAGAAGGCATCGTCGGTCAAACTGATATTGCCGACCGACCCTTGCTACGCACGGGCGATTTACTCGAGTTCGTGCCAGGCCTAGTGGCGACGCAGCATTCTGGCAGCGGCAAGGCCAACCAGTATTTTTTGCGCGGCTTCAATCTCGATCACGGCACTGATTTTGCTACCAGCGTAGACGGCATGCCGGTCAACATGCGTACACATGGTCACGGCCAAGGCTATACCGATCTAAACTTCCTGATTCCTGAAGCAGTCGAGAGCCTGACTTACCGCAAAGGCACGTATTACGCCGATGTCGGTGATTTTTCATCAGCTGGATCAGCGAATTTTGCGATTGCCGATCGCGTCCCCAACGGCACAGCTGAGGTGGGCGTTGGCGAACATGGGTTCGGTCGAATAGCGGTGATCGATTCAACGTCCGCTGGCGCGGTCGATGTCCTGTATGCCGCTGAAATACAGGTGGATGACGGTCCATGGCGTGACATAAAAGAGGACCTCGACAAACGCAATGCGCTGTTGCGATTGAGTACTGCCATTGGCAGCGGTCGCGGGCACCTGATGCTGATGGGCTATGACAATTCATGGAACTCTGCCGATCAGATTCCGCTGCGCGCGGTGGAGCAAGGCCTGATTTCGGAGTTCGGCTCGCTCGATACCACCGTGGGCGGCGAGTCATCGCGCTATAGCCTATCGGGCGGCTGGCAAGGTACGGCACTCGGTGGCGATTTCAACGCCAGTGCCTACGCCATCGACTATTCGCTAAACCTTTGGTCGAACTTTACCTACGCGCTCGATAACGAGTTTGAGGGCGATCAGTTTCAGCAAGTGGATGACCGCCAAATCTATGGCTTTAGCGCATCGCAACAGTGGGACAGCGGGCCCAGTCGATGGCGAGTGGGAACAGACGGGCGGTTCGACGATATCGGCCGCATTGCCCTCCTGCGCACCGCCAATCGCACGCTCCAAGGCACCGTTCGTGATGATGTTGTCGAGGAAGGTAGTTTGGGGATATTTGTCGCAAACGAGTACGCGATTAGCGATCAGGTCCGCAGCTATATTGGGCTCCGCCATGACCGCTACGACTTCAACGTCGATAGCGATAACCCCGCCAACAGCGGCGATGCTGATGACAGCATCACCTCCTACAAGGCGAGCCTCGCTTGGCAGCCGCTAGCCCCGCTGGAGCTATATGCCAGCTACGGCACGGGGTTTCACTCCAACGACGCGCGCGGGACCACGATTAATGTTGATCCGATCAGCGGCGAGCCGGCTGATCGCGTCGATCCGCTCGTCGGCTCGCGCGGCATCGAGCTTGGCTCGCGACTTCACGTCAACAACCAGCTGCAGGCGACGTTGGCTGTCTGGTCACTCAAACTCGATTCCGAACTCCTGTTTGTCGGTGACGCCGGGGCGACCGAAGCCAGCCGGCCGAGCAGACGCGATGGCGTTGAGCTTGGGGTCTACTGGTACCCCGATGAACGCTACGCGATCAACCTAGAAGCCTCATACACCGATGCGAGTTTTGAGGATGACGATCCGGCAGGCGATGAGATCCCCGGTTCCATACCACTGGTCGTCGGAACGGGCATCACCGCGCACTACGACGCGGGCTGGCTGCTCAGCGCGCAGCTCAAACACTTTGGCCGCTATCCGCTGATCGAAGACAACAGCGTGAAGTCGGATGGCTCAACCATCGTCAACCTGCGCGTGGGACGTGAATGGAGCCGCTGGGGTGCATACCTCGACGTGTTGAACGCGCTCGACAGCGAAGATCACGACATCGACTACTTCTACGCCTCGCGTCTGCCCGGCGAGCCCACCGCAGGTATCGAAGACATTCACTTCCACGTGTTTCCGTTGCGCTCAGTAAGGGCAACCCTTCGCTACACGTTCTGAGCGAGGTGGCAAATGGGCGCGCGGCTGATCGCCGTTTGGATCGGTCGCGCGCTCACTCGCCTATCGGATACACCTGAGCGGCATCAATTTTTTCGCCCACCACGTCAGCGCCCGGCGGCGGCACGAAGCGAAACATGTCGGGCTTGAAGTCGGGGTTGCGGGTCCATCCTGAAAAGTTGATTTCAGTGCGCTGCCCCAAGCTATCGATAAGCACCATTTGGGTTAGCGAGTTGCCAGCGAATCCGAGCTGAGCTTCAGAAAAAGCTGCTTCATCGTTGCGTGGGGTCAGACGGACCCACTCCAAGCCGTTGCGGCTGCCGGTATCGCCTACCTCGAACTGACGCTCGAGCTCGGTCGGGTCGATCAACACGGCGAGCGGGCTACTCTGCTCTTCGAGCGCCTGTTTACGCACCGTGACTTGCTCAAGGTCAGGATCGAAAATCCAGACGTGATCACCGTCAGCGACGATCAGCTGCGGGAACGGTTGCTCGTACTGCCAGCGAAACAGCCGCGGCAGCGCTAGCGCAATTTGGCCGCTCGACTGCTCACGCTGCGTCCCACGATCATCAAACACGGCCTGGGTGAACTGACCCTGCAGCCCGCGAAGGTCTTTAGAGAAGCGTGCCAGCGCGTCAGATGCCATCGAAACCGACGGTAACGCCGAGGCGAATACGAGAGCTGCAGCAAACGGAAAAAATCGCGTCATGGGATCACTATCGAACTGAATTAATCACCGCGAATTCTGCCGCGCGCGGGCTGAACCTCGCCTGCTTCAGTCCAACCCAACGTTGGCGTTGATGCGGGCTATCGAGAGGGCGGCGGCGGCGCGATGACCTTGCGGTCGCCGTTGTGCTCTGGCGCTGACACGATACCAGCCGCTTCCATCGCTTCGACCAGCCGGGCTGCGCGGTTGTAGCCGATCTTCAGACGTCGCTGCACGCCAGAAATAGACGCGCGCCGCGATTCGGTCACGATGGCCACGGCCTGATCGTAAAGCACGTCAGACTCATCGCCTCCGCCGCCGGGTTCAGGCAGTCCCCCCGCCCCAACCACTTGGCCATCGGCTAAGAACTGCACCTCTTCGAGCACGCCGTCGAAATACTGCGGTCCGCCGCTGGCCTGGCGCAGATGCGAGACCACGCGATGCACCTCTTCATCACTGACGAAGGCGCCGTGGACGCGCTCAGGCATCGCGGTGCCGGGCGGCATGTAGAGCATATCGCCATGGCCGAGCAAGGTTTCGGCACCGCTTTGATCAAGGATGGTTCTTGAATCGATTTTTGAGCTGACCTGAAATGCAATTCGCGTCGGAATGTTGGCCTTAATCAGACCAGTGATGACATCCACCGACGGTCGCTGTGTGGCCAGAATCAGATGGATGCCGGCGGCGCGCGCTTTTTGCGCTAAGCGCGCAATCAGCTCTTCAACTTTTTTGCCGACGATCATCATCATGTCGGCAAACTCGTCGATGATGACGACGATGTACGGCAACGCCTCAAGCTCGCGCGGCGCTTCGTCTAGCGCCGGATTGGGCACGAACAGCGGGTCCATCAGCGGATGGCCAGCGTCTGCGGCCTCTTTCACCTTACGGTTGAACCCGGCCAAGTTGCGCACACCGACCATCGACAGCAGCTTGTAGCGGCGCTCCATCTCGGCAACGCACCAGCGCAGGCCGTTGGCGGCCTCCTTCATATCGGTGACGACGGGTGCCAACAGATGCGGAATGCCTTCGTATACCGACAGCTCCAACATCTTTGGATCGATCATCAGCATCCGCACGTCTTCGGCGGTCGCTTTGTAGAGCAGCGACAGCACCATTGCGTTTAACGCAACTGACTTGCCCGAGCCCGTCGTGCCGGCGACCAGCAGATGCGGCATGCGGCCCAAGTCGACGACGGTCGGGCGGCCGCCGATGTCTTTGCCTAGCGCCAGCGCTAGCGGGCTGTTGACCTTGTCGTACTCTTTTGAGCGCAAGATTTCCGAGAGGAAAATCATCTCCCGATTGGCATTGGGAATCTCCATCCCAATCACCGACTTGCCCGGTATCACATCAACCACGCGCACCGACTTGACGCTCAAACCACGCGCGATGTCCTTGTCTAGCGATGAAATTTGGCTGCCCTTGACGCCCGGCGCGGGCTCCATCTCAAACCGCGTGATCACCGGGCCGGGATAGACGCCCACCACCTGCGCTTCGATGCGGAAATCTTTCAGCTTGAACTCGATCTGCCGCGACAGCGTGGCCAGCGCCTCTTCGCTATAGCCCTTGGGCTGCGCCTTCGGTTCGTCCAGCAGCGAGAGCGGAGGCAGCAAGCTCGATGAGGTCGAAACGCCTTGAAAAAGCGGAATCTGCTGCTCGCGCTGCGCGCGCTCGCTGCGTTCCGGCGGCGGCAGCTGGGGCTCGATACGGACGGGCTCACGCTTGGCACGCTTTACCGTGTCCTCGCGACGAACCTCTTCGCGCTCCGCCTTAACCGCCCGCGTGCTGCGCCACTCTTCGGCCTTCTGCTGACTGCGACCCAGCAGCCCCACCAGCTTCAAAAGACCGGCGCCGATGCGATCCATCAGTGCAAACCACGACAGACCGGTCGCCAATGTGATCGATACCAGCAGCAGCACAAACAGAAAGATGCTGCCGCCCATGTAGCCAAAGGCACGACTCAAAGTGCCGCCGATCCATTGACCTAACAATCCGCCGGATTGCGCGGGAAGGTGTGCACCCCAGCCGTCCAGCTGCAACGCGGCAAGTCCTGCGGCCGCGATAAGAAATCCGACACACCCTAGGAGTCGCAGCGCAGGCGTCAGTGAGGTTTCTATTGCGGTGTCACGTCCGCGCAATGCGGCCCACGCCAGCACCGCGCCAAGCAGTGGCACGCTGTAAGCAGCAACGCCACAAAACGCGAGCAACAAATCCGCAAACCACGCGCCGAACAAGCCACCAAAATTCTCAATGCCGCCGGTGACGCTGCCGGAAGTTGACCAGCCGGGATCGCTCGCGCTGTAGCTCAGCAGGCAAGCGAGCAGATAGATCAAAACGGGCACTAGCAGCAGTACCAGACTTTCACGCCACATGCGTCGGCTGCTTGGAGTGGCTAGGTGTTTACGCGGTTCGGTCTGCGCCAATGCTAAAGGTGCCTGTTAGAAGTGACTTCATGAAAAGGAAGCTAGTTGCTGATTATAAGGACTTATCGGCCATCTCGCGTCGGTCAGAGACGGGTGTTGACCCACGGACACTTGGACAGCGTGGCCTTGATTAAGCCCAGCGCACCCCGCATTGTGATCCGTTAGGTTTACCCTCGCAGCCCGCCTCACAGTTAAGGCGCGCGTACCACCTCCCGCTGACCAAGACCCCCTTATGAGCACCAGCAAACACTGCCATCTGTTGATTCTCGGCTCCGGCCCCGCCGGTTACGCCGCCGCCGTTTACGCCGCGCGCGCCAATCTCAAGCCCGTGCTGGTGACCGGCATGCAGCAGGGCGGTCAGCTGATGACCACGACCGAGGTTGATAATTGGCCTGGCGATGCGCACGGCCTGATGGGACCCGATCTGATGGCGCGCATGCTCGCCCACGCCGAGCGATTCAATACCGAGATCATTTTCGATCACATCAACGAAGTTGATCTCTCCAAGCGGCCTTTCCGGCTGGTGGGTGACAGCGGTGAGTACAGCGCCGACGCGCTGATCATCGCAACTGGCGCGACGGCCAAGTATTTAGGTCTGCCTTCGGAGCAGCAGTTTCTTGGCAAGGGCGTTTCCGCCTGTGCGACCTGCGACGGATTTTTCTTCCGCGATCAGGACGTTGCGGTGATTGGCGGCGGCAACACGGCGGTGGAAGAAGCACTGTATCTCGCCAATATCGCCAAGAAAGTCACCCTAGTGCATCGCCGTGATCGCCTGCGCGCCGAGAAAATCATGCAGGACAAGCTGTTCGCCAAAGTAGAGGCCGGCAAGATCGAGGTTATCTGGGAGCACGCGGTCGATGAGGTGCTCGGCGATGAAACGGGTGTGACAGGCATGCGCGTGAGTTCGCTGAAGGACGGAGCTCCTCGCGAAATTCCTCTGCAAGGCTTTTTTGTAGCGATCGGTCACACGCCCAACACTAGCCTGTTCGAAGGTCAGCTAGAGATGAAGAACGGCTACATCCGCATTCGCGCAGGGATCGATGGCGATGCCACCGCCACATCTGTGCCCGGCGTGTTTGCCGCAGGTGACGTGGCCGACCAGGTTTATCGCCAGGCGATTACCTCAGCCGGCTTCGGCTGCATGGCCGCGCTGGATGCCGAGCGCTTTCTGGACGCGCAGGGCGGCCGCTAAAGAACGACCTCGTCTCGACGCGGGCGGCGGCATGATTCCGAAATGATCATCACCGCCCGCTTCATCGACCGCATCAATGAGATAGATGCAGCGCAATGGGACGCGCTGCGGCCTGACGACAATCCGTTCGTCAGTCATGCGTTTCTCGCTGGCCTTGAGGAGCACGGCTGCCTGAGCGCACGCAACGGTTGGGTTCCGCATCATTTGACCCTGCATATCGGCGACGTCCTTGTTGGCGCAGCGCCGGTGTATCTGAAAGGCAATTCGCACGGCGAGTTCGTGTTCGATCACGCTTGGGCCGAGGCCTACTGGCGCAATGGCATCGACTACTACCCCAAACTACTTTGCGCGGTGCCGTACTCGCCTGTCGCCGGACCGCGCCTGCTGATCGGCAAACAGCCAATTGGCGATCTGCGCGACGCCGCACTCGCTGCGCTAACCGCTGAAGTTCAGCGCCTTGAGCTGTCGTCTGCGCACATCAATTTCGATGAAGCCTCAACGCCGGCTAGCGACTGGCTAGCGCGCTCAGATTGGCAGTTCCATTGGACCAACCGCAGCTGGGCTAATTTCGACGCCTTCCTGCAATCCTTGAGTGCAAAAAAGCGCAAAAACATCCGTCAGGAGCGTGCGCAGGTTGAGCGCGCGGGCATTCGCTTTCGCTGGCTGCATGGCGACGAGGCCAGCGATGCTGACATCGCGAGGATGCACCGCTTCTACCTAGTGACCTTTAGCGACAAAGGCAATCTGGCCGCGCTGTCGCTGGACTTTTTTCACCACCTCGCCCGCAGCCTGCCGCGTCAGACACTCATCATATTGGCGGATCGCGATGGCGAAGCCGTGGCTGGCGCCCTGCTGCTGCGCTCTGCTACCACCCTGTACGGTCGCTACTGGGGAGCGATGGATCCGCTGCCCGGACTGCATTTTGAAACCTGCTACTACCAAGGCATCGAGTATTGCCTCGCCAACGGACTGGATCGCTTTGAGCCGGGGGCACAAGGCGAGCACAAGCTAGCCCGCGGCTTCCTTCCAACCGCCACCCATTCGCAGCACTACATCGACGACCCGCTATTTCGAGCCGCCATTAAAGATGCACTTGAGCGCGAAACGGTCGGGCAACAGCGCTACTTTGCTGAATTGATGCAGCACTCGCCGTATCGACACGACTAAGACTTACCCGCACGCTCGTCGCCATGTCGTTCCGCCTGCCCAAGCTCGCACCCTCGCCGTCTATCGAATTTCCCGACGTCACTCATGCCTTGCGCGAGCCGAATGGACTGCTGACCTTTGGCGGCGATTTGTCGGTCAATCGTCTGCTGAGCGCGTATCGAAGTGGCATTTTCCCATGGTATTCCGACGGCGAGCCGATCCTGTGGTGGTCGCCTGATCCACGCATGGTGATCCGACCTGAAGACTTGCATCTGAGCCGCAGGCTCCGCCGCAGCCTCCGCAAAAGCGCGTGGCAGGTCAGCGCAGATAGCGACTTCGCCGCGATCATCGATCATTGCGCCGACGTTCCGCGTCGTGGCCACCACGGCACATGGATCACTCAAGCCATGCGCAACGCGTACATTGATCTGCACACCGCCGGTCATGCGCACAGCATTGCGGTACGAAACGCTGAGAATCAGCTAGTCGGCGGACTTTACGGCGTCGCCATCGGCCAGGTGTTCTTTGGCGAGAGCATGTTCAGTCTGCAAAGCGGCGGTTCACAGGTCGCCATCGCCGCCTTGTGTGACCGGCTAGCCGAATGGGGCTACGCGCTGCTCGATGGTCAAGTGGAATCCGCGCATTTGGCACGCCTCGGCTTTGCTTCAGTATCACGCGCCGAGTTTGTCGCCGGCTGTCGTTCATACTGCGCCGTCGCTGACGTCGATGGCACGTGGTGTGAACGCTTCGGTAGCGTAAGAGCAGCGGATCTAGCCTAAAACCTGACGCCAGCGCTCAGCCGTGGCACAATTCGCGGCTTGCCCGCCCCATTTGCGTCTGTTGCGACATGCGCAGCAGACATAGACGTGTGGCCGCGCAAGCGTGATACCCGAAGACCTGATACCCCCCAGACCAATAAGACACAACGAATGTCAAAAGACGACTCAATTGAAATGGAAGGCACGGTCCAAGAGACCTTGCCCAACACTATGTTCCGCGTGGTGCTCGAGAATGGCCACGTCGTGACCGCTCACATATCTGGCCGCATGCGCAAGAACTACATCCGTTTTCTTACCGGCGACAAGGTCATGGTTGAAATGACGCCTTACGATCTAACCAAAGGCCGCATCACCTACCGTATGAAGTAGGCCGGGCCATCGGCCCGGCAACGCATCGTCACCGCGTCATTGGTGCGTCAAGACGCACCCTACACCGTTGCAGTCAGCAGCTTCTGCGGCAGTTCGTGCGCTTCGACATGCAGCTCGCCGTCGCGAACGGAGACATCGACGCGTCCACCTTCGGATAACGCACCGAACAGCAGCTCATCGGCCAAGCGGCGCTTGATCTTGTCCTGAATCACCCGCGCCATCGGCCGAGCGCCCATCTGCGGATCGAAGCCGTGCTCAGCAAGCCAGCGGCGGGCGTCAGCATCAATATTCAGCGAGACGTGCTTCTCGTGGAGCTGAGCTTCGAGTTCGATCACAAACTTATCGACGACGCGCAGGATATGGTCGAAGTCCAGCGCGCCAAACTGGATGACGGCATCAAGCCGGTTGCGAAACTCTGGCGTGAATAGCTTACGCAGCGTCTCCATCGAGTCGGACGAATGATCCTGCCGGGTGAAGCCAATCGTGCGACGCGCTGCCTGCGCGGCACCGGCATTGGTTGTCATGACGACTACCACATTGCGGAAGTTCGCCTCGCGGCCGTTGGTGTCGGTCAAAGCTCCGCGATCCATTACCTGGAGCAGGATGTTGAACACGTCAGGATGCGCTTTCTCGATTTCATCCAGCAGCAGCACGCAGTGCGGCGTCTTGACGATTTTCTCAGTCAGCAAACCGCCTTGATCGAAGCCGACGTATCCCGGCGGCGCACCTACCAAACGCGAAACAGAATGCGCTTCCATGTACTCGGACATGTCAAACCGCAGCAGCTCAATTCCGAGCTGCATTGCGAGCTGGCGCGTGACCTCCGTTTTGCCTACCCCGGTTGGGCCAGCAAATAGAAAGTTGCCAATCGGCTTGTCGGGGTTTCCCAGACCTGACCGCGACATCTTGATCGCTGAAGTCAGCGAGTCGATCGCCTCGTCTTGACCGAACACGACCATCTTCAGATTTCGATCAAGATTGCGCAGCACGTCGCGATCCGAAGCGGAAACCTGCTTAGTCGGAATACGCGCCATCTTGGCGACGATCAGCTCAATTTCTGACACATCGACCACCGACTTACGGGTCTCCTCTGGCATAAGCTGCTGCCGCGCGCCGGCCTCATCGATGACGTCAATCGCCTTGTCAGGCAGCAGACGGTCACCAATGTGCTTGACCGATAGATCCACCGCCGCCTGCAGCGCATCGGGGTGGTACTGCACTTTGTGGTGCTCTTCAAAGCGCGTTTTTAGGCCGCGCAGAATTTCGACCGTTTCGGCAATGGTTGGCTCGACCACGTCAATTTTCTGAAAGCGCCGCGCCAGTGCGCGATCTTTCTCAAACACCCCGCGATACTCTTGAAACGTTGTTGAACCAATGCAGCGCAACTCGCCAGACGCCAACACCGGCTTGATCAAGTTCGAGGCATCCATCGTGCCGCCCGATGCCGACCCGGCCCCAATGATGGTGTGGATTTCATCGATGAACAGCACCGCGCCCGGCGTTTTCTTCAGCTGCGCGAGGACCGCTTTAAGGCGCTTCTCAAAATCACCGCGGTATTTGGTGCCAGCAATGAGGGCACCGAGATCAAGCGAGTAAATGGTGGCGTCGGCCAGCACATCCGGGACCTCGCCATCGACGATGCGTTTGGCAAGACCTTCTGCAAGCGCCGTCTTGCCCACGCCGGCCTCGCCTACGTACAGCGGGTTGTTCTTGCGCCGGCGACACAACACTTGAATCGTGCGCTCGATTTCCTCAGCTCGGCCGATCAGCGGATCGATCTTGCCTTCGCGCGCCAGCTCGTTGAGGTTGCTGGCGTACTCAACCAGCGGATTGGTTTTGCTGTCGTCGGCGTCAGGATCTTTCGCCCCCTCAGCATCGCCTTTCGGCGCGTCTTCCGACAATTTTGCAATGCCGTGGGAAATGTAGTTGACGACATCGAGTCGCGTGACTTCCTGCTGATTCAAAAAGTACACGGCATGTGAGTCCTTCTCGCCAAACACGGCGACCAGCACGTTGGCGCCGGTCACTTCTTTCTTGCCTGAGGACTGCACGTGATAAACCGCGCGCTGTAGCACGCGCTGGAAGCCCAGCGTAGGCTGCGTATCGCGCGCGTCGTCACCGGCTAGGACCGGCACGGTCTCGCTGATGATGCCGCGCAGGTCACCCGCGAGTTTCGGCATGTCGGCGGCGCACGCGCGCAGCACGGCGATGGCTGAAGGGTTGTCGAGCAGAGCCAGCAGCAGGTGCTCAACCGTCATGAACTCATGCCGCGCCTCGCGGGCCTGCTTGTAACACTGGCCAATGCTGAACTCGAGATCCTTACTAAACATGCTGCTCTCCTAATCAGTCTGCAACCGGCGATCTACGCCGGCTCCATCGCGCACATCAACGGGTGCTGATGGTGACGCGAAAAATCGTTGACCTGTGCCACCTTTGTCTCCGCCACTTCGCGTGTGAAAACGCCGCAGATGCCGCGCCCCCGCGTATGAACATGCAGCATCACCTGTGTCGCGCGCTCACGATTTAGGGAGAAAAACACTTGCAAAACTTCAACTACAAAATCCATCGGCGTGAAGTCGTCATTCATCAACATGACCTGATACATCGGCGGCCGCGCAACCTCCGGCGGCGCGGTTTCAACCGCAACGCCGGTGTGTTGGTCGGTATCGTTTTCGGTGCCTTGACTCATGAAAGCATCATAGCGCTGGGAAGTTGAGGGCTGGGTGAGTGATTCTGTTTTGCCGCGCCTCATTGGGTGGGGGCGAATGGCCGAATGCACAAGGTAGGCCATCGGTGGATGGGTTGGGCTGATGTAACATTTGATTGCCTTCTTATAACCAATCTCGCGTGATCGCTTCCGAACCCGCCGTCGAACCCCTGTTCAGACCTGACGTGACCGTCGCCACCGTGGTGTGCTGCGATTTGCGGTTTCTGCTGGTCGAGGAACTC